>JAXDKX010000216.1:0-4887 GCA_034666905.1 Chloroflexota bacterium
CGCCATCGAATCGCCCGACGAGGCCGCCGCCCTCGCGCGCATGCTCCGCAGCGCGGCCCCCGGCGAAGGGCGGATCGACGTCCTCTACCGGCTGAATCCCGACGTCGCGCCCGAGACGCTGCCCGGACTGGCGGTCGGGGCCGGCGGCTCCAAGTTCGGGATGACCGGGACCGAGCTGTCGACCGCGATCGAGGCCGGCGGAGGGCTGGACGGACCGCTGCGACCACGCGGGATCCACCTTCACGTCGGCTCGCAACTGGGAGCGGTCGACGCCTGGCGGGACGCCGTTCGCAAGGCGCTCGCGGTCACCGCCCTCTGGCGCGGCTCGATCGACACGTTCGACACGCTCGACGTCGGTGGTGGGTTTCCGGTCTTCACCTCGGGCGAGCCCGCGCCGGGCCCGAGCCGGTTCGCGCGCGAGCTGCCGGCCCTGCTCGCGGCGATTCCCGAGGATCGCCGACCGACCCGCCTGGCGATCGAGCCGGGCCGGTTTCTCGTGGCCCGGGCTGGCTGGCTGGTCGCGTCGGTCCTGCATGCCCGCGACCGCGGTGGTTCCCAGGTCGTCCTGGACGCCGGCATGACCGAGCTGATCCGGCCGGCGCTGTACGGCGCCATCCATCCGGTGGCAGCCCTGACCTCGCTCGGGCGGCCGGTCGACGAGCGGGGCGACCGGACGAGCCCACGGCAGCCCGTAACCCGGGTGCCGACCCACGTCGAGGGACCCATCTGCGAATCGACCGATTCGCTCGGCGATCATGACCTCCCGCCACTTCGCCGCGGCGATCTCGTCGCGATCGCCGATGCCGGCGCGTACGCGGCGTCCCAGTCCTCCGCGTACAACGGTCGCGCCAGGCCGCCCCAGGTGCTCCTCGGCGTGGATGGAACGCTGCGACTGGTGCGTCGACGATCGGCGACGGTGCCAGGCTTCGGGCGATACGAACAGCCAGCGGAGCGGATCCACCGCTTTCGGGCTCGCCAGGGGGTGACCAGATGACGCTTCGTCGCGTCCCGCTCTCGATCATCGGCGCGCTGGTCTGGGGATTGGCCGTCGCCGCCGGCCCGAGCTCCGCGGCATCGCCCGGGGCGCCACCGCCCGGCCCGCCGTTCCCGCAGCCGAACGCGGGCCAGGCGGTCTACGACTTTGCCGGCGTCCTGTCTGCGGGAGCCATCGCCAGCGCGGAGTCGGCCATCGACGCGATCGAGGCGCGGACCGGCGCGGAGATCGTCGTGTACACCCAGGACAGCGGTTCGTACGACCTCACCCCGGACGAAACGACGGCCAGGGCGCTCGCCTTGATCAACCAGTGGGGCGTGGGCCGGGCCGGCTTCGACGACGGCCTCGCGATCTTCTTCGACCTGGATCCGAGCCTCCGGCACGGCCAGGTCCAGCTCTACGCCGCGCCAGGCTTCGAGGCGGCATTCCTGTCCAATTCGGAACGGCAGGCCATCTTCGACAACGACATGCTGCCCTACCTTCGAGCCGGCGACTTCGATGGCGCCCTGGCTGCCGCCCTGGCAAGGGTCGACGAGGCGGCCACGCCACAACACGCGGCGGCGTTGCAGACCTCGCGCCAGGCCAACGCTGTCGTGGGCCTGGTCGGCGCCCCGATCGTGCTGCTCGGCCTGTCGGGCTGGGCCTTCTTCCACTGGCGCCGTTTCGGCAAGGACCCGGTCTACCTGGACGATCCCTCGGTCCTGATGCCGGCGCCTCCGCCAAACCTCACGGCCGCTTCCGCTGCCGTCGTGATGGACGGGGGAACGTCTCGACGGGCGCTGACGACCGCGATGCTCGACCTCGCGAGTCGCGGACTGATCACGTTCCGCGAGGACGGCGGGATCCTCGGGATCGGCAAGAAGGTTGGAATCGACATGGCCCCCGCGGCTGGCGACGCGGCGATCCAAGCCCAGCGGGCTCGCAACTCGCGGCGACCGTTGGGACCGGCCGAAGCGCTCGCCTTGAGCGACCTGCGCTCGCTCGTGAGCAGCTCGCCTGACGACTATCTCGATCCGGATGAGCTGCCGAGGTTCGGCGAGAAGGTGAGCGCGTTCGACGACGCCATCGAGGCCCACGTCGTCGAGCGCGGCTGGTTCGCGGAGAAGCCGAGCAAGGTGGTGATGGCCTGGGCGGTGCGAGGGGTCCTCGCGATCATCGCGGGCTGTCTCGCGTTCATCGCCGGCCTGAGCCTGCCGCTCTCCGGCCTCACCCTGCTCGGCGGCGCGGG
Source organism: Chloroflexota bacterium (assembly GCA_034666905.1). Taxonomy (GTDB): domain Bacteria; phylum Chloroflexota; class Limnocylindria; order Limnocylindrales; family CSP1-4; genus SPCO01. Next base: position 2,223 of record JAXDKX010000216.1, read on the forward strand.
GATCCTCGGCGGGCTCATCGTCGCGTTGTTCGCCCGTGGGATGCCCGCGGTCACCATGACCGGGGCCATGATCCGGGCGATGCTGGCGGCCTACCGCCGGACGCTGCAGAAGACGATGGCCCAGGCGCGATCCATGCAGGAGGTCGTGGACGAAGCGGGCCTGGCCTGGCTGGACACTCCGGACCAGGCCGTCGTCTGGGGTACCGCGCTCGGGCTTCAGGGTGAGATCGAGGGGGTCCTCCGTCGCAGCCTCGAGGACGTCAGGCCCGGCCATTCGAGCAGCGTCGTCCCTTACTTCCCGATCTGGTATCAGACCTCGAGCGGCACGCCATTCCTTGGATCCGGCGTTGGTGGGAGCGGCGGCAGCCTGTTCTCGAACTCGGGGATACCCGATCTCGGCGGCATGATGTCGACCCTCGGGACGATCGGCAACTCGCCGGCTTCGTCAGGCAGCGGCGGCGGCGGATTCTCGGGCGGCGGTGGCGGCGGCGGAGGGGGAGGCGCGGGCGGCGGCTTCTAGGGCCGCCTGACGCCGGCCACGCCCCGAGCCATCAGGACCCGAACCACGCTCGACAGTCGTCCAGCCCCTCGATCGTGACCGCAGGTCGCGGCCTCGAGCGCCAGGCGTCGACCGTCATCCGAAAGCGCTGCGTCTCTCGAGCGACGCCCTCGGGCGCCAGGCTGCCCCGCCCGTTCTCCTCGTAGCCGAGCTTGCGCGACACGCGGTTCGAAGCGGCATTATCGAGGAACGCTGCGCTCTCCGCGGCCCGCGCGCCGAGTCCGTCGAACGCAAAGGCCAGGACCGCCCCGCGCATTTCCGTCCCGAGGCCTCGGCCCTGCCACGGACGGCCGATCCACGATCCGGTGTCAACCGTGCGGTGGACCGCGAAGTCCCGCGCGTGGATGGATTGGGCGCCGATCGTCGCCCCGTCCAGCTCGACCATCAGGTTGAGGCCCCACGCCTCCGGAGCCCAGTTCGCCCACATCCCCCAGTGGTGCTGCAGGAAACCCCGCTCGAACAGTGGGCTCGGCGCGGTCGACCAGGCCACGCCAAACGGCATCTCGCCGTCCGGGTGGATGCCTGCCCTGGCGACCGCCATCAGCGCGACCAGGTCCGACTCGGTCGGCAGGCGGAGGACCAGCCGCTCGCTGCGAATGCGCAGCCCGAAGAGCGGCCACGCAGCGGCCAGGGCGGCGAGGGGGTCGGCGGTCATGGGCGGCCGACGGTACACTCCGCCCATGGGTGCTGTCGAGACGATGGAGGACTTCTTCGAGAAGCTGAACGGCGGGGATCGCGAGGCCGCGGTCGCGCTGATGGACGAGAAGACCGAGATGCGCGTGCACGTTGGCGACAGCGTCCAGACACTGCGCGGCGTGGAGCGCGTCGGCGGCTGGTTCCTCCGCGGCGACGCCGGTCTCAAGATGATCCCGGGTGACATCCGGGACACCGGCAATACCTACGAGGCGGACCTGCTCGTGGTCCGGCCCGGGGCGCAGAGCCAGCACATCGACGCGACCTTCCGGGTCGAAGCCGGGAAGATCACGGCCATCAACATCGCCCCTCGATAGCTCGTCGCGCCCTCCCTACGAGGGAGATGGCGCCGCCGACGCGTCGTTGATGACGCTTGGTGTCTTGCTCGGGATGGTGATCTCTTTGCCGATCCCGATCTTGTCGCAGTTCTTGATCGTGTCCTTGTTCGCGGCGCACAGGTCGGCTGCGGTCATGCCGAACCTGGCGGCGATCGTCGACATCGTGTCGCCCGCCTTCACGATATAGACCTGCGCCGTCGGGGCGGGCGGTGTCGTGAGCTCCGGGCTCGAGGTGGGCGCGCCCTGGCTGAGGCTCGGGCTCGCGCTCCCGGGATTGCCGGCGCCCCCGCCGCCGCCACCGACACCGAGCAACGCGGGCAGGAAGAAGAGACCGAGGGCCGCAATCGCGAGGGCGACCGCGAGGACCGCCAGGCGAGGCAACTGTGGGAGTCCGACCCGGGTGCGGATGGTCGGATAGGCCTCGTACCGACGCGACCGTTCCCAGGCCGGGCCGACGATTGCGTCGCGGGGCGCCGTCGCGCGCGTCGAGCTGACGCGCGGCCGGTTTCCGGGACGCACAGGCTGGCGCCCCGGGATGATGGCGTCGCGAACACGCGCGGGGCCGACGAGGCCGGCGAGCTCTGCATCTGCGGCCGCGGATGGCGTGCCGCCGGCCTGTGATGACGTCGCCGGCATGACCGGCTGGCCAAGGACCGTCGCGATTTCCTCGCCGGTCGCCAGCCGGTCTGCCGCACTGCCGGCGAGTCCACGACTTTCGTCCTCGCGGCCAGTCAGGAAGGCCGGCGGGCCTGAACCGTCCTCGGCTCCGCGCGCTCCGGTCGTTCGGCGAGCGCCGGACGCTGCTGACGCGCCGGTGCCGCCGGGCGCCCAGGGTGGCGGTGCTGCCCAGTCTCGCGGCGGATTGCGCCGGATCGGCGGCTCCTCCGTCAGGCGGTCGGCGACGGCCCGTTCATCGGCCACCCGCTCGTCCTCGGCGTCATCCTTGTCCGGCTCGCCATCGTGATCGATCGGGGAGGGCGCGGCTGCGCCCGCCATCGTCGCCCCCGTGGACGCCGCCGTCGTTGCGGTGGCGGACGGTGCGGCTGCAGGTTTTGCGCCCTCGCCCCGGGCATGT
>JAXDKX010000217.1:0-9119 GCA_034666905.1 Chloroflexota bacterium
CCTCGTTGGGTCTCGGCTTCGCGACCACCCAGCGCCTCGCGGCGGCGACCGGGGGCAGCGCCGCAGCGCAGTCCGGCGACGAGCCCATCCCCGACCTGGCCGGTGGAACCCCCTCAGGCAGCGGCACTCCAGCGGCCGGCACGGCGCCTTCCGCGGGCACGGCGCCTTCCGCCGGCACGGCGCCTTCGGCCGGCACGGCGCCTTCGGCCAGCGCCTCGTCCGCGAGCCAGACCCTGCCGCCGCGACCGGACGGTCCGGTCCCGACCGGGCTGACGCCGTCCCTGCAGGCGGCTCGTGCGGACCAACCCCGAACCTACGGCGACGGCTGCCACCTGTCGCAGCCCGCAACCACGATCCCGGATTGCGTCTATGGCGATCCATCGTCGTCCACGACCGTCGCGCTGTTCGGCGACTCGCATGCCGGGCAGTGGTTTCCTGCCCTGGAGCGATTGGCGGCAGAACGCGGCTGGCGACTGATCTCGTTGACCAAGAGCGGTTGCACTCCGGCCCAGGTGACGATCTGGAACACGACGTTCAAGCGTGCCTACACGGAGTGCGACCAGTGGCGCGAAGCCGTCTTCGCCCGCCTGCGCGCGGAACGACCGGCCCTGGTGATCGTGGCCAGCAGCCACCCATACACTGCGGCCGAGACCGACGGGCCCGGGCCGGCCGACCATGGACAGGCCCTCCAGACCGGGCTCGAGCAGACGCTCGAGCGCCTTCGCCCGTTGGCGGGCGCCGTCACCTTGATCGGCGACACGCCCAAGTTCAGTCAGGACCCGCCCGACTGCCTGTCACGGCATCTCGATCACATCCTGGCCTGCGCGGAGCCTCGCGCCCAGGCGCTCGACCCCAGGTGGACAGCGATCGAGGCGGCCACCGCCAGCCAGGCCCAGGCGACGTTCGTCGATCCCACCGCGTGGGTCTGCCCAACCGATCCGTGCCCGGTCGTGATCGGCGACTATCTCGCCTTCCGCGACACGCATCACCTGGCGACGCCGTTCGCGATGGCGCTGCGGCAGCGCCTGGCGCTCGAGCTGCCTTTGCCGGGCGGCTGATCGCGCGTCCGCGCGGCGGACGGCACGTCCGGCGGCGTGGCGGCCGCACGGACATCGAAGTACCATACCTTGCCCGCCACCCCCCGGCGCCAGCCGGCTACGACAACAGGGATCCACCCCACTCATGACGTTCAAGGCCAAGCCCGTCGTCAAACGCGCCCAGCGCCCATCGTGGGAGGGCCAGGACCGACGGAACCTCTATCTCAACATCGGCTTCGGCATCGTCGTCGCCGCAGCGGTCGTCATCCTGCTCATCGCCGCGGGCCTGACCTGGTACAACGACCACCTCTCGCCAGTCGGCAGCGTCGACGGCCAGTCGATCACGAAGGACGACTTCAGGGATCGATACGCCATCGAGTCCTGGCGACTCAGCGAGTCCGAGCGGCGTATTCGGACGGCGATCGCGTCCGGCCAGCTGACGGACGCCGAAGGACAGGCCCAGCTGCAGAACGTGGCCCAGCAAAGCCAGGCGAGCGTGCTGACCAGCGTGACGCTCGAGCGGCTCATTGATTCCCGGCTCCAGGCCACGCTCGCGGTCGGCGAAGGGGTCACCGTCACGCCAGCCGATATTGACGCACGCCTCGTGGTCGAGGCGACGAAGCCGGAATCGCGACATGCCTGGGTCATCGAATTGAAGCCGGAGTCGGACATCGGCGCCATCGCTCCGACCGCCGCCCAGAAGGCCGCGGCCAAGACGAAGGCCGACGCGGCGCTCAAGCAGCTCCAGGACGGCAAGACCTGGGAGGAAGTCGCACAGTCCGTGTCCACGGACACGTCCACGGCGCCCCAATCAGGCGACCTTGGATGGCTGTTGGCGGATGACACCCAGACCGACGAGCCGTTCCTCGCGGCGCTCTTAGCGGCCAAGGTCGACACGCCGACTGACGTGATCGAGGGGGCCGACGGGATCTACCGGATCGGGCGCGTGACCGAGATTGCCGCGGAGTCTGTCGATACGGAGTACCAGTCGAAGCTGACCGCCGATGGCATCGACCTCGCGAAGTACCGCACGGTCGTCCAGGGCGATGTCATCCGGCAGAAGCTCCAGGAAAAGCTCGTCGCCCAGGTCTCGGGTCCCAGCCCCCAGCGGCACGTGGAGGAGATCTACATCAAGGAGCCTTCCGCGGCCCCCGGAGCCGATGCGATCAAGGTCCGCCACATCCTCTACTCGCCAAAGAACGATCCAGGTGGGGCGTCAGCGCTCGACCCCAGTGATCCGGCCTGGAACGCCGCGCAGGAAAAGGCGACCGCAACCTACGACAAGCTCAAGGTAGACGCCAGCCAGTTCGACTCGATCGCTCGTGCCGAGAGCGACGAAGGCAGCGCCAGGGGCGAGACCGGAACCGGTGGCAAGCTGCCCTACTTCGACTCGGCGAGCAGCGTCGACGCGGCATTCCTGGCGGCCATCCTCGTGCCGGGCCTCCAGCCCGGGCAGCTTCTGGCTCCGGTCAAGTCGAGCTTCGGCTGGCATGTCATCCAGGTCATGTATCGACCGCCGGATGTCGATTGGCTGACGGCCCTGAAGGCAAAGGCCGACGGTGGCGCGGACTTCGCGGCGCTCGCCCGTGACAACTCGGAAGCGACGACCGCCGGGGTCGGCGGCGAGGTGGGCTGGATCGCCAAGGGCCAGCTCGACGAACGACTCACGGCCGGCATCTTCGGTGCCACCGTCGGGTCCACGTCGAGCGTCATCGCGATCCCCGGCGACGGCATCTACCTGTTCAAGGTCCTGGCCGAGGAGACCCGCACGCCAGCGGGCCGGCAGCTGACCGAGCTGAAGTCGTCCGCCTTCTCCAACTGGTACGCGGAAAAGAAGGCTGCCGCCGTGATCACTCGAGACCCATCCCTCACGGGCACGACCGGCTAGGGGGAGGAGCCGATGCTCGACGCGCTCGTCGCTGAGGCGCGGCTCCGCTGGGGCTTCGAGCCCGCACAGGGACTCCAGGTGGTTGCCGCCGAACAGCTGGTTTCGACACCGATCGAGGCATCTCGGCCGCTCCTGATCGCCCCGCTCGCCGTGCTGCGCGCGTCGGCGGCCGATGCCTCCTCCTCCGTCGAGCCACTGCCCGGGCGTGCCGGCCGCCCGGCTCGGGACGCGCTCGCGGTGCTGCGCCGGCTCTATCCGGCCGATCATCGAGTCGGCCGGTTCGGCTCTGACGATGTGGCGACGGTCGGCACACTGGCACCGGATGCCCTGGCGGATCCGGTCTATCTCGCGCCGCTGGCGCCCGAGCTCGCGGTCGCAGGCCCGTGGGCGATGCCCTGGATCTCGGCTCGCCTGCGCCGGCCTGACGGCTGCCCGTGGGATCGCGAGCAGACGCACGCGTCGCTGCGCAAGCACCTGCTCGAAGAGGCGTACGAGGTCTACGACGCCCTCGAGGCGGGGGCCACACCAGAGCTGGCGGCCGAGCTCGGTGACCTCTGGCTCCAGATCGTCCTCCATGCCCAGCTCGCCGCCGAGGCCGGGATCTTCGACCTGACGGACGTCCAGGCCGCGATCGCCACGAAGATCGTTCGTCGCCATCCGCACGTGTTCGGCGACGCCGTGGCCACCACGGCCTCGGACGTGAACCGCCAGTGGGAGCGCATCAAGGCTGAGGAACGAGCCGCCGACGCGGCCGATGCCAGCCCGACCGAGGGCGGCGACCCGGCCAGGCCGAAGAGCGCGCTCGACGGGATCAGCCCGTCGATGCCGGCCCTCGCCGCCAGCCAGGAGATGCAGGAGCGGGCCGCGAACCTCGGCTATGACTGGCCCTCCATCGATGGCGTCCTCGACAAGGTGGCCGAAGAGGCGGAAGAGCTCCGCCAGGCCGCCAGCGACGCCGAGCGGAGCGAGGAATTCGGGGACCTCCTGTTCGTGCTGGTCAACGTGGCTCGCCGGCGCGGGATCGAGGCCGAGGCGGCCGTCCGCGCCGCGAATGCCAAGTTCCGACGCCGCTTCGCCAGCGTGGAACGCGGCGCCGCCGCCCAGGGGGTCGCCCTGCGCGACCTTGAATTCGAGGCGCTCGATGTGCTGTGGGATGCTGCCAAGGCTGAGGAGAGGACTACATGACGATCGGCAACCGGCCACCCACGGTCCGCGCCGATGGTCGCGGGCCCGACGACCTGCGGCCCGTGACCTTCACGCTCGGCGTCCAGAAATGGGCCGAGGGTTCATGCCGGATCCGGGTGGGCGATACCGAGGTCCTGTGTGCGGCCACGATCGTCGATCGAGTCCCGCCCCACCTGCGCGGCAAGGGGACCGGCTGGGTCACCGCCGAGTACTCGATGCTGCCGAGGGCCACTTCGGAACGAACGGACCGGGAGTCGGTCAAGGGACGGATCGGTGGGCGGACCCATGAGATCCAGCGACTGATCGGTCGGTCCCTCCGTGGGGTCGTCGACCTGACCCGCCTCGGCGAGCGGACGATCACGGTCGACTGCGACGTGCTCCAGGCAGATGGCGGCACGCGGACGGCTTCGATCACCGGTGGCTACGTGGCGCTCGCCGCGGCGCTCATCACGTACGGCATGGAGCGCCATCTCGTCGCCAAGGTCGCGGCCGTCTCGGTTGGCATCGTCAACGGACTGCCTTACCTGGATCTCGACTACTCGGAGGACTCGCGCGCCGACGTGGACTTCAACGTGGTCGGCACGGACGCCGGCGCCTACGTCGAGCTGCAGGGAACCGCGGAGGGCAAGCCATTCGATCGCGCCGCGGCGATCGGCCTGCTCGACCTCGCCGATGGCGGCCTCGCCCGGCTGTTCGAGGCACAGGCGGCCGTGCTGGCGACCGTCCGGCGGTGACCCGTCGGCGGCTCCTGGTCGCCACCCGGTCAGTTCACAAGCTCCGCGAACTTCGGGAGCTGCTGAAGCTGGATGGCACGGACCTGGTTTCGCTCGACGACCTCGGCGTCCCGGGCGACCCGATCGAGAGCGGCGAGACGTTCGAGACCAACGCCGCGATCAAGGCGCGATTCGGCGCGAAGGCCACGGGACTGCCAACCCTCGCCGACGATTCTGGTCTCGAAGTGGAAGCCCTGGGCGGCGCCCCCGGCGTTCGATCGCGCCGGTACGCCGGTGAGCACGCCACAGACGAAGCGAACAACACGAAGCTGCTCAGCGCACTGGACGGCCTGCCACCCGAACGGCGTCGCGCGCGCTACGTGTGCGTCCTCGCCGTCGCCCTGCCGGCGCGCACTGGGCCCCGCGGCGGGCTCCCGCTGGTCCTCGCGCGCGGGACTTGCCGGGGGCGGATCGCCGGCCGGCCGCTCGGCAACGGCGGCTTCGGCTACGACCCGATCTTCGAGCCGGCTTCCGAACCGCCGGGCGGTCGCACGCTCGGGCTGTGGACGCCCGGGGAGAAGCACGCCATCTCCCATCGCGCCAGGGCCGCACGACGCCTGGCACCTCGATTGAAGGAGCTCGGCCTCTGAACATCGGCTGGATCTGTGTGTTCTGCGGGGCGAGTCCCGGCCGGGACCCGGGCTATGCCGAGCTTGCCCGATCGGTGGGGGCGGGCCTCGCGGAGCGAGGCATCGGGCTCGTGTATGGCGGCGGGCGGATCGGTCTGATGGGTTCCCTCGCCGATTCGGCGCTGGCCGCGGGAGGCGAGGTGATCGGCGTCATCCCACGCCGGCTCGTCGACCGTGAGCTCGCCCATCCGGGCCTCACCGACCTTCGCGTCGTCGGCTCTCTCCACGAACGGAAGGGCCTGATGGCCGAGCTCGCAGACGGGTTCATCGCGCTCCCTGGCGGACTGGGGACACTCGAGGAGCTGAGCGAGGTGGCGTCGTGGGCCCAGCTGGACCTGCATTCGAAGCCGATCGGGCTGCTCGAGCTCGGCGGCTACTGGCAACCGCTGATGGCCTGGCTGGACCACGCCGCGGACGAGGGCTTCATCTCCCAGGAGCATCGGAGCCTGCTCCGGGTGGACGCCGACCTCGGCGCGTTGCTGGCCCGATTCGTCGGGTGATGACCCGGCCCGGTGCGAGCGTGCACCATGAATCCCGTCGATCGTGCCTCTCTCGATCAACTACACCTCTCCACACCGCGCCCAACGCTGGACGCCGTCCAAACGCCGGGTGGATACTCGCAACACTTGTCGCCGCGGGGGCGCGACACCCTTCGATCCTGCTGGCAGATAGCCACCGGATCTCGTCGCGCTACGCCAGTCTTCTGCGCGATCGCAGGCATATGGAGGAGCCTTCCTGATGCGAGCGTCCCCTCGACCCCCTCTCCTGATGCGCCTTGCCGCTCTCGCCTTCGCGCTCCTGCTGCTCCCGTCGTCCGCCCTGGGAGCCCAGCCACCCGCCGGCCCGCCGATCAGCCCGGACGGCGACACGCCGGTGCTGGTCCCAGGTGCCCAGCCGCCTGATGGCGGCGAGGAGACGTCCGAAGGAGCTGAATTCCTGCTCAAGCGGGACGACGCCCTCACGACCCGGCTCACCTCGGGTTCGTCGCCAATCACCATCGCCGACGCAGCCGCGGCGCACCGGGTCGCCCAGCGCGCGGCCGCGCAGCTCAAGCACAACGAGGTCGCTCCGACCTCACCCGCGACCTTCAACGGGACGTGGACCAACATTGGGCCGAACCCGATCATCCAGATCACCCGCGGCAGCGGCTCGTTCTATGCCGTCTCGGGTCGCGTGAGTGGCCTCGCATTTGGCGCCGATGGCAAGAAAATCCTGGGCGGGGCCCAGGGCGGCATCTGGATCTACGACGAAGGGACGGCCACCTGGCTTCCCAAGACGGACGACCAGGCGACCCTGTCCATCGGCGCGCTTGCGGTCGCTCCCTCCAACTCGAGCATCGTGTACGCCGGGACCGGCGAGGGCAACCTGTCCGGTGACAGCTACTTTGGCCTCGGTGTCCTCAGGTCGACCGACGGCGGCCAGACCTGGGCGCCGGTTGGCGGCAACCAGTTCACCGGCGTATCGATCTCCAAGATGGCGGTCGATCCCACCAATGCCAATCACGTCTACCTGGGCCTGATCCGCGGTCGCGGCGGCATCCGCCGGACCACCCCGGCGCCGTCCACCCCGTATGGCATCTACGAGTCGACCGACGGCGGCAACACCTGGTCGCTTCGACTCGGCACCAAGAAGGAGCTCAACGGAGCCACCGACCTGGTGATCGATCCACAGAACCCGAAGAACCTCTACGCCTCACTGTGGGGCGACGCCATCTACAAGTCGACGGACGGTGGCAAGAAGTGGACCACCGCCATGAACGGCTTCCCGGCCGGTGCCGACTTCGCGTCGATCCAGACCCGCTTCGCCCTGGGCATCTCGCACCCGGCGGGCGCGGCCCATGCCACGATTTATGCCGGTTTCGAGTGGTCAGAAGGCGGCCAGGATCAGCCGTCGCGGATCTGGAAGTCGACCGACGATGCCGCGTCCTGGACGATCGCCGGGGCCGGAAGCGGACTCGACACCATCGTCGACTATTGCGGAACGCAGTGCTTCTACGACAACGTGATCGGGGTTGACCCCGTTGATCCGAACATCGTGTTTGCGCTCGGGCTGTTCAACTACAGCAACGGGTCCGGTGGCGTCTTCCGCTCGACCGACGGCGGCGCGACGTGGAAGGACCTCGGCTGGGACCTCCACCCGGACTATCACTCGATCGCCATCAACCCGGCCAATCCTGCGGAGGTCATGGTCGGCAACGATGGCGGCGTATGGTTCTCGCCCGACCGAGGCGGACGGAACGCCGATGAGCCGATTTCGGCCGTCGACTGGCAGAATCTCAACGGCACGGTCGACCCGAGCTCGCCCGTCGTCCTTCACCGGACCGGGCTCGCGATCACCCAGTTCACCAGCATGGCGAACGTGGTCCAGCTGCCGAACCGGGTTTGGGGCGGCACGCAAGACAACGGCACCCTTCGCAAGACAGGTTCGGCGAACCTCCAATGGTTCGACATCCCGAGTGGCGACGGTGGCCAGGTGCTGGTCGATCCGACCGACCTGAATTACGTCTACGGGACCTACTTCGGCATCTCCCCGTATCGGATGACCGATGGCGGCCTCACCTTCTTCGGCAATTCGTCGATCGCCGGTGGGATCAACACCAGTGACCGCGCCGAGTTCTACATCCCGTGGGTGATGAACCAGGCCGACCCGAACCAGCTCTTCCTCGGTACGTACCGGCTCTACCGGACGAACAATGCCAAGGCTCCGAGCCCTGGTGACGTGCACTGGGATCCGAACAGCGAAGACATGACCAGTGGCTGCAGTGGAACGGCTCCAAACGGCGCTCGTGGCTGCTTCATCAGCGCCGTTGGCCTCGCCGACGGCGGGACCGGTGTCTATACCGGCGCCGACGACGGGTATGTCTATTACAGCCCCGACGCGGTCACGAGCGCGACTCCCACCTGGATTCGCGTCGATCGAACCCCGCTACCGGCCCGGCCTGTGGCGTCGATCGCCGTGGATCGCTCGAATTCGCGGATCGCGTATCTCGCCTATTCAGGCTTCAACCGCGCAACGCCCGGCATGCCCGGGCACGTGTTCAAGACGACCGACGCGGGCGAGCACTGGACCAACATCAGCACAAACCTGCCGGACGCGCCGGTCAACTCGATCCTGCTCGACCCGAGCTATCCAAGCACCCTCTACGCCGGTACCGACGTCGGGCCCATGGTCACCTACAACGGCGGTTCGAGCTGGGAGCGACTTGGTACCGGTCACCCGAACGTCAACGTGTGGCAACTCGCCCTTGACACCACCAACCGGCTGCTTCGCTCCGGCACGCATGGCCGAGGCGCCTGGAGCATGAGCGACGGCGCAACCCTCCCGGCCCTGGTTGTCAGCAAGACCGACTCGGGCGCTCCAGTCGGTCCTGGTACGGCGATCGACTACACGATCACGCTCAAGAACATCGGCAACGCCGATGCCACGGGGGTGACCATCACTGACCCGGTGCCCGCCAACACGTCATTCACGACCGCATCGGATGGCGGATCACTGATCGGCAGCTCTGTCACATGGTCAGGGCTGACCGTGACCGCCGGCTCAAGCATCAGCGTCACCTTCAGCGTCACCATCGCCAACTCGCTCGGCAAGAAGGTCAGCCAGATCG
>JAXDKX010000218.1:0-3840 GCA_034666905.1 Chloroflexota bacterium
TCCTGCCCGAAGCCCGCTCCGACATGAGCGACTTCGCGCCACGGATCATCACGATCAAGATCAACCCCGAGAAGATCCGCGAGATCATCGGCAAGGGCGGATCGATGATCCGCAAGATCCAGGAAGAAACCCAGACCGAGATCAACGTCGAGGACGACGGCACCGTTGAGATCGCGGCCGTTTCCGGCGAGAACTCGCGCAAGGCGATCCAGTGGATCGAGAGCCTGACGCGCGAAGTCGAGATCGGTGCGCTCTACCTCGGCAAGGTGACCCGGATCATGGGCTTCGGCGCGTTCGTCGAGATCCTGCCGGGCAAGGAAGGCCTTGTCCGGATCGGCGTGCTCGCCGACTACCACGTTCCCACGGTCGAGGACGTGGTCTCCGTCGGAGACGAAGTCATGGTCGTCGTGACCGAGGTCGACCGACAGGGCCGGGTCAACCTCTCGCGAAAGGCAGCCATGCAGCGCCACCTGGCCAAGGACCCGGCGTAGCGATCAGCTTCACCCGTCGCCGCACCGAACGGAGCCGCCGACCGATCGGCGGCTCCGTCGTTTGAGCGGTCGGACGCGAGCCAGCCGGCTGGGCGGCGGATACCCGCTGCTATACTTCGGCCGTGCCCGTGACAGCGACAGAGCGAGCGGAGCCACGTCCCTCATGAACCGCCATTCCCTGACCGTCGCCGTCGTCGGCGCTACCGGCGTCGTCGGACGGACGATGATCCAGGTCCTCAACGAGCGGGAGTTTCCGCTTGGCGAGCTGCGCCTGCTCGCCTCGGGACGATCGGCCGGGCGGACAGTCTCCATCGACGGCCGAACCCTGGAGATCGTCGAGGCCGTACCGGAGGCCTTCGATGGGGTCGACATCGCCCTCTTCTCGGCAGGCGCCGACGTCTCGGCCGAGCTGGCCCCGGCGGCAGTCGCGCGAGGCGCCGCAGTGATCGACAACTCGTCGGCCTGGCGAATGGACCCCGGGGTCCCGCTGGTCGTCTCCCAGGTCAACCCTGACGACCTCGAGGGGCATTCGGGGATCGTCGCCAATCCGAATTGTTCGACCATGCAGCTCGCCCCGGTCCTGATGGCCTTGCGCGACAGCGTCGGGCTCGAGCGCGTCATCGTGGACACGTATCAGTCCGTGTCGGGTACCGGGGCGGACGCGATTGCCGAGCTCGAGGGCCAGATTCGTGCCCACGTCAGCGGCGAGCCGAAGAACGCCAGCGTCTACCCCCACCCGATCGCGTTTAACGCCCTGCCCGAGATCGACGTCTTCCTGCCCGACGGCTACACCAGGGAGGAATGGAAGGTCGTCAACGAGAGCCGCAAGATCCTTGCCCTCCCGGACCTGCGACTGTCCTGCACGGCCGTCCGCATCCCGGTCTTCGTCAGCCACTCCGAGGCGGTCCACGTCGAGACGCGCGCATCGATCACGCCCGAACGTGCCCGCCGGCTCTTCGCAGCGGTCCCCGGCGTGATCGTTCAGGATGACCCTGGCGAGCACGCCTACCCGCTTGCGTCTGAAGCCGCCGGTCGTGACGAGATCTTCGTCGGGCGCGTGCGCCGCGACCTCTCGATCGAGGACGACCGCGGCCTGGCCTTCTGGGTCGTGTCCGACAACCTCCGCAAGGGCGCGGCCACCAACGCGGTCGAGCTCGCCGAGATCCTTCGCGAGCGAGACTGGGTCGGGTCAGCGTCGACTCGAGGCGCCCGCCCATACCGGGCGCCTGGAGCCATCGAGGCCACGGCGTGACGGACGCCGGGCGCCGCCAGGCGCTCGAAGTCATCGCCACGGAGGTTCGCGCGTGCACGGACTGCCGGCTCCACGAGACGCGCACGCGGGCCGTGCCCGGTGAGGGCGATCCCGAGACGGAGGTCGTCGTCGTTGGTGAGGGTCCCGGTGAGCACGAGGATCGGCAAGGTCGCCCCTTCGTCGGTGCGTCGGGACAATTCCTTACCGAGTTGATCGAAACGATCGGATGGCGGAGGGACGACGTGTTCATCACGAATGTCGTGAAATGCCGTCCGCCCGGCAATCGCGACCCCTTGCCCGACGAGATCAAGGCCTGCTCGGCTCATTTGAGACACCAACTCGAAGTGCTCGACCCGGCAGTGGTCGTGACTGTTGGCAAGTTCTCGCTCACCAGTTTCCGGCCGGGTGAGCGGATCAGCCAGGCCCACGGCACGACCGCTCCGGCAGATCCTGCAACAGGGGCACGCGACGCGCTTGTATTCGCGATGTATCACCCCGCGTTTGCGCTCTACCAGTCCTCCAACCGCCAAACCTTGCTCAACGATGTCGGGCTCGTACCGGCCGCGCTGATCGAAGCGCGTCGGCGCCGTGAATCCACCGCAACCATCGCAGCCGCCAACGTCAAGACCAGGATCCACGAGCAGGTGACGAGCGCGCTGCCGACCGACGCGGCTCCGCCGCTCGCCGCGGGCTCGCTGCCGACCGACGCGGCTCCGCCGCCCGCCGCGGGCTCCCCGATGTCGCCAGCGGACGATGATGCTCTTTCGCAGCTGACTCTCTTTCAGCCGTGATGCCCGCGAGGATGATCGAGAACCGAGGCTGTCCGGTCACGAGCTGGGGTCCTGGCGCGCGCTTCGTGGCGGTGTCTGGACCGGCGTTGCATAAAACGCAACCATCGTCGGCGGAGGCGTCGTTGGCGCCGCAGGTCTGTACGTTCCGTGCATCCGGTGCAATGAGCCAGCATTCCGACCTGCCTGCGCATGCGCAGATTGCATCGGGTGCAACGTCTGCATCGGCGGCCTGGATCCAACCGACAGTAGATGCGTTTGATGCAACCCTTGGTCCAATGATTGCGCGAGAGGCAATGAACGAGCACTCGACCGGCAACGCTCGCCGTGGCCGTCACGGGCACAAGGGCGTGACGCGCGATGCCTGATCGAGCAAGCGCACCCACGAACGATCAGCCGCTCCGCATCATTCCGCTCGGCGGGGTGGGCGAGATCGGCAAGAACATGTACGTCTTCGAGTACGGCGACGAGATCGTCGTGATCGACTGTGGCCTGATGTTCCCCGACGAGGAGATGTTCGGGATCGATCTCGTCATCCCCGACATCACGTATCTCAAGGAGCGTCGGGCCAACGTCAAGGCGTTCCTCATCACCCATGCCCACGAGGACCACGTTGGCGCCCTGCCGTACGTGCTCCCGGAGTTCCCCGGCGTGCCGGTCTACGCCTCCACCCTGGCGCGTGGACTGCTCGGCAACAAGATCAAGGAGCACAAGCTCCACAACAACCCGCTCATCGCCCTGGAGCCCGGAGACGAGGTCACGATCGGGGCTTTCCACGTCATGCCGTTCCGGGTCGGTCACTCGATTCCCGATGCGATGGGGATCGCGTTGCGCACCCCCGTTGGCACCATCGTGCACACGGGCGACTTCAAGTTCGACCACACGCCGGTCGACGGCAAGCTCTCCGACTTCGCGATCCTTGCCCGCCTTGGCCAGGAAGGCGTCGCGTGCCTTCTGTCGGACTCGACGCGCGCCGAGAACCCCGGCTACACGCCCTCGGAGCGAACCGTCGGCGACGCCTTCCGGGAGATCATGGAGCCGCTCGAGGGGCGGGTCATCGTCGCTACCTTCGCCAGCAACATCGCCCGCATCCAGCAGGTCCTCGATGCGGCCGCCGACATGAACCGCAGCGTCGCGGTGATCGGGCGGTCGATGGAGCAGAACTTCCGGATCGCGACCGACCTCGGCTATCTCAAGTACGAGCCGTCCCGGATCGTCCCCAAGGACAAGATCAAGGATCACCCGGATCCCAAGCTGGTCATCGCCACGACCGGGGCCCAGGGCGAGCCGATGGCGGGCCTCGCCCGGA
>JAXDKX010000219.1:0-11247 GCA_034666905.1 Chloroflexota bacterium
GCGGCATTGATCAAGGACTGAGTCGATCCAGAGGAGGATGGAATGGCTGATCTGATCAGGGATCTGAGCCGGAGGCAGTTCCTCAAGGGCGCAGCGGCAGCCGGGGCCGCCGTCGGCCTCGGCGGGATTGCAGCCGCCTGCGCGACACCCGCCGCACCTTCCGCCAGCGCGGCGGCCGGCGCCGGAGCGAGTGCTGCCGCGAGTGTCGCGGCTGCGAGTGCCGCCCCAGGCCCGACCGGCACATTCAACTGGATGACGTGGGTCGACCACTACTACCCCGAGGAGCTCGCCGCGATCGCGGCCAGCAAGGGGATCAGCGTCAACCTGACCGAGCTCGCGGACAACGCCGACGGCTTCACCAAGCTCAAGGAGGTTGGCGGGCAGCTCGACATGATCTCGGGCGACGCCCTGTGGGTGCCGCACTACTTCGAGGCTGGGCTGATCGAAGCGTTCGACATCAACTCGCTCGAGGTGGCGAAGCAGCTCTACTCGATCGCCCGTGAGTTCAAGATCTGGACGAAGCCCGAGGGGTATCTCGGCTATCCGTTCGGATGGTCGCCTGTCCAGATCTACTACGACCCCGCCCACGTCTCCCCTGCGCCGGATTCGTGGGAGGTCCTCCTGGACCCGAAGTACACCAAGAAGGTCGTCGTCGAAAACCAGCCGGTCGAGGTCATGGCCTACATGGGCAAGGCCGCCGGCGTTGTCGACCCGTACAACATGACGCCCGACGAGATCGCAAAGGCCAAGGACCTTGCGACCAAGCTCAAGCCGAACCTCCTGAAGTTCTCGCAGCAGAACACGGACACCATCGCCGCACTCATCAGCGGCGAGGCGTGGATCGCCACCGGCAACCTCGGGACCGAGACCCGCGTGAAGCAGGCCGGCGGGCCCGATTTGAACGTGTTCACGCCAAAGGAAGGGACCATCGGCTGGATGGACTCGGAGATGACCGTCAAGGGCGGCGCGAACACCCAGCTGATCAGGCCGTACCTCGAAACCGCCAATGTCGCGGAGTACATCGCAGCCAACTTCATGATCAACCAGCGGCCCCTCTTCAATGAGGCGGCCTACAAGCTCCTGGTGAACCAGGGGCAGAAGGACCTCGCCGACCGCTTCCTCTACAACAAGCCGGAAACGGTCCTCACGATGACCCTCAAGGGACCGGGGACCTCCACCCAGGGCGCGATCAACGCCTTCAACGAGGTGTTCGGGGCCTAGGCAGCGCTCCCAGATCGAACCTTGCCGTGACCCAGGCAGCAGCCAGCGGAGCCGAGCCGGCTCCGCTGGCTGGACCTACCACGCCTATCGGCCGGCGAATCGGCCGCCTTGCGCCACTCGCGCCGGGCCTGCTGCTGGTCGTCCTCCTGTTCGTCATCCCGATGGCATTCATGTTGACGTTCAGCCTCTGGCGGACCGATACCAACTTCAACCTGGTCCCGGACTGGAACCTCGACAACTACGCGCGCTTCATCAACGTCCCGACGTACCTGCGCACGTTCGTCAAGACCCTCGGGATGGCGGCCATCGTCACCGCCGCCGGCCTCGCGACGGCACTGCCCTTCGCGTATTTCCTCGTCAGGTACGTCAGCCACCGGCTCCAGCGAGCGATCCTGCTGGCCGTCATCGTGCCGTTCTGGACTAGCTACCTGCTCCGGGTCTATGCCTGGCAGGCCATTCTCGGCGAGCATGGCGCGCTCAACCAGGCACTCCAGGCGATCGGGCTCATCCAGGAACCGTCGGCGCTCTTCATCTATAACGACTTCGGTGTTGGCCTGACGCTCTGGTACCTCTACTTCCCGTTCGCTGCCCTCGCGCTCTACGCGGCTCTGGAGAAGTTCGACTTCGCCCAGTTCAACGCGGCGCAGGACCTGGGTGCGCGTCCAAACCAGGCATTCCGGTTCATCCTGCTGCCCCAGATCCGGCCCGGCATCATCACCGCCTGCATCTTCGTGTTCATCCCGATCCTCGGCGAATTCCTGACGCCATCCCTGGTCGGCGGCGCCTCGGGCAGCCTCATCGCGAACCTCGTGGTGAACTTCTTCCGGGGCGCCCAATACGCCGAGGGATCGGCCCTCGCCATCGTGATCGCCATCTTCGTGACCGTCGTCCTCATCATCTTCCGGCGGTACCTGCGGGTCGAGGACGTGGTTGCCCGTGGCTAGGCGGATCGACCCGATCGAGCTGATGCCGGTCAGCCGGCATGCTCGCCGCACGCGTGCGTTGCTGGCCCTGCTGACCGGGACGATCATCGCGTTCCTCTATATCCCGATCGTGTTCCTGGTGCTCTTCTCGTTCGAGACGTCGAACACCCCTGGATTGCCGATCAAGGGCCTCACGTTCCACTGGTACGAGGCGATGTTGAAGGACCGCCAGATCCAGCAGGCCGTGTTCAACTCGGTGATCGTGGCGGCGATCGTGGCGGTGATCGCGTCCGTGATCGGGACGATGGCCGCGTTCCCGCTCGTTCGGGCCCGGCTTCGCCTTGCCGACAGCACCCGCCTGCTGTTCACGATGCCGATCATGATTCCCGGCGCCCTGCTCGGGATCGGACTGCTCCTGA
The DNA here is from genome assembly GCA_034666905.1 of Chloroflexota bacterium. GTDB lineage: Bacteria > Chloroflexota > Limnocylindria > Limnocylindrales > CSP1-4 > SPCO01. The sequence goes on from JAXDKX010000219.1 coordinate 2,564, forward strand.
CCTTCCGCCGCGTGTTGAACGTCGATCTGTCGTTGATGACGGTCATCGCCGGCCACCTGGTCTTCACCACCCCGTTCGTCCTGCTCATCGTGTCGGCCCGTCTGCAGGGGTTCGATCGGCGTCTCGAGTGGGCCGCGGCCGACCTCGGCGCGCGCCCGGTCCAGACCCTGCGCTACATCGTCCTGCCCTTGATTTCGCCGGCCATCCTGGCCGGCGCGCTGCTGAGCGTCACGCTTTCGATTGACGAATTCGTGATCACCTTCTTCACGGTCGGCCCGCAGCAGACGCTGCCGCTCTACATCTACACGTCGATCAAGCTGGGCGTGACCCCTGAGGTCAATGCCGTGGCAACGGTGATTCTCGTCGTCACCCTGGGTGTGTTCGCCCTCGGCTCCCTGCTCCTCAGCGGTGGCCGTCGGTTCCGCCGACGGGAGGCGGAGTGATCGGGCGTGGCCTGCTGGGGCCGCGGCCGGGCAGGGATGAGCCGATCCGGATCGGTTTCCAGGTCTGGGGCCAGGCCACGTCGTGGGCCGCCCTGATGGCTGCCGGCGAACGGGTGGAGGCGCTCGGTTTCGCCAGCTTGTTCGCCAACGACCACTTCATGCCGATCCTGGGCGATGCCAATGGACCGATCCTCGGCGCTCGCGGTCCGGTCTTCGAAGGCTGGATGACCCTGGCCAGCTGGAACGCCCGGACGACCCATATCCCGCTCGGTGTCATGGTCTGCGGCGTGGGGTACCGGAACGTGGGCCTCACGGTGAAGATGGCGACCGCGCTCGACCACGCCAGCGACGGTCGGGCGATGCTCGGACTGGGCGCCGGTTGGCATGAACCCGAGCATCGTGCGTTCGGCTATGACGTGCTGTCACTGGGCGACCGGATCAGCCGATTGGACGAGGCCGCTCGACTGGCCCGCGGGATGCTCGATGGAGCGCCGTACACCCGGGACGGCACGTGGGTGAGGGCGGACGCGGTCGTCAACGACCCTCCGCCCGTCCAGCCACGGATGCCGCTCCTGATCGGCGGCAGCGGGGAGAAGCGGACGCTCCGAATCGTCGCCCGCGATGCGGACATCTGGAACGGCGAAGGTGACCCGGCGACCTACGCACGCAGGCACGCCATCCTCGACGAACGGTGCCAGGAGATCGGTCGCGATCCCCGGTCGATCCGTCGCACGGTTGGGGTCCCGCCGGTGTGCATCAGGGACTCGAGGGAGGCCGCCGTTGACGCCCTGACGGCGATCCTGCAGGCACAGGGAGGCGAGCCCGTCCGGGCCCGGGAATGGGCAGCAAGCTCGCCACTCGCCGATTCACAGGACGCTGTCGTCCGGTTGTTTCGCGCCTGGCACGATGCCGGGGCCGAGGAGGCCATCGTGGACCTTCCATCACCGCTCGACGACGAGAGCATGGAACGCCTGGCCGGCCCGGTCAGGGAGCGTCTCGGGTGAGCGACCGAGAGCAGGGCGGACCCTCTGCCCAGGAACATGGAGGCTCATCTTGATGCTTGCAGCCGTCTTTGAAGGCGAAGGCCGGCTCGTGGTGCGCGAAGTACCCGATCCGACCCCCGGGCCCGACGAGGTCCTGATCGAGGTCGAGGCATGTGGCGTGTGCGGCTCGGACGTCCAGATCATCAACGTCCCGCCCGGCCATCCATCGAACCCGCCGGTGATCATCGGCCACGAGTTCGTCGGCTGGGTCCGGTCCGTGGGAGCCGCCGTGCACGACATGCCGATTGGCACGCGAGTCGTCGTCGATCCGGATCCCAAGTGCGGCGCCTGCGAATCGTGCCGTTCCGGTCGTCCGGCCAACTGCACCAACATCGTCGCGCTCGGGGTTCATCGAGACGGGGCACTGGCCCGCTACGTGACCGCGCCGGCCAACAGCGTCTACCCCATCTCGCCGGACGTTCCAGCCGAGATGGCCGCGCTCGTGGAGCCGCTCGCCTGTGTCGTGAATGGGACGAATCGCGCCGCGGTGCGGCCGGGCGAGTCGGTGGTCGTCTTCGGTGCCGGCGCCATCGGCTGCCTGTTCATCGCCGTGTTCCGCGCATCCGGCGCGGCGAGGATCGTCGCAGTTGAGCCGAGCGCCGAGCGTGCTGCTGTCGCCCGCGCGGTCGGCGCCGACGAGGTCGTGACGCCCGACGACTGGGCGGCTCGTCGCGCCGAGCTGATGCCACGCGGCGCGGACGTCGTGGTCGATGCCGTCGGCAGCGTCCTGCCCCAGGCAATCGAAGCCGCCGGCATGGGCGCCCGCATCGTCATCTTCGGCATGAACGGCAACGCCCGGCCCGCGGTCCATCAGATCGAGATCGTCGAAAAGGGCCTGGCCATCCTCGGCTCCTACATCTCGAACTTCACGTTCCCGGCCGCGATCCGCCTCGTCGAGAGCGGCCAGCTCAACCTGGCCCCGATGATCAGCGCGATCATCCCGATCGAGGAGACGGTGGCGGGGATCGCCCGGCTCCGTTCCGGCGAGGCCGTGAAGATCGTCGTCAAGCCGTCGTCGCGTAGTCCGGAGGTTCCATGACCAGCCCTGCAATGCGTGTCGCGAGTGCCCCAGTCTCGTTCGGCGTCGACGAGATCATGATGGACGACGCCTGGATGCCGGAGCCCGACGACATGCTCGACTGGATGGTCGACATCGGATTCGAGGGAACGGAACTTGGCACGCCGGGCTTCCTCGGCAACGCGTCGCAGGTCCACGAGCGGCTGTCGTCACGAAACCTCGAGTTCGTCGGCTCGTTCCTGCCGCAGCACTTCAGTCGCGCCGAGAAGGCCGTCGAAGATCGGGACTGGTTGCGCGAGAACCTCCGCCTTGTCAAGGAGGGTTCTCCGTCCGGCTCCCGTCCGTACGCGATCCTGTCCGACCAGTTCGACGAACCCGATCGGCGGGCATTCTCCGGCCGGATTGCCGATCACCCTGAGACCTGGCTATCACCCGCCCGCTTCGCGACCCTCGTCGACAACCTCCATCGGGCCGCGGAGCTGTGCCGGAGTGAAGGCCTCGAGCCGGTTCTCCATCCGCACGCCGGGACCTACGTCGAGACCGCCGACGAGATCGCCCGGGTCATGGACGCGATCGATCCCTCGCTGATCGGGCTCTGCCTCGACACGGGCCACTTCAGGTTTGGCGGCGCAGATCCGGCCGCCTCGGTCGGCGAGTATCACGAGTTGATCCGCCACGTCCACATCAAGGATTGCCGGACGTCAGTGATGGATGACGTGAAGCGGGAAGGCAAGGGCCTCGACGAGGCGCTGCGCCGCGGCGTCTTCTGCCCGCTGGGTGAGGGCGACGCCGGGATCGACGGCGTCATCGAGGCGCTTCGAGCGCATAACTACAGCGGCTGGCTCGTGATCGAGCAGGATCAGTTCCTGCGTTCGTCGGACACGCCCGAGTCGGTGATTGCCGGACAGCGCGGCAATCGGGAGTACCTCCGCAGGCTCGGCATCTGAACCGCGTCCGATGGCATGTGAGGTCGACCATTGAGAATTGCGCTCATCGGCGCGGGCCGGATCGGACGGCTCCATGGCCAGGTCCTGTCATCCCTGCCAGGTGTCGACCAGGTCCTGGTCGCTGACGCAAACGCTGAGGCCGCGCGGTCCCTCGCGGCGGACATCGGCGGACTCGCCGTCGACCGCGACATCGACGCGATCAAGGGGTCCGACGCGGTCGTCATCGCGGCGACAACCAACGCGCATGCCGAGCTCGTGCGTCAGAGCGTTGGCCTGGATCGGCCGACGTTCGTCGAAAAGCCGCTCGCGCTCGACCTCGACGAGAGTCGCCAGCTCGTCGACTTCGTGCACCGCTCTGGTGTGGCCGTCCAGGTCGGCTTCCAGCGACGGTTCGATACGGCGTTCGTCGAGGCACGCCGCCTCGTGGGGTCGGGCGATCTGGGCACGCTCTACGCCGTTCGGCTGATCGCCCACGACGCCTCGCCGCCGCCGGAGTCGTACATCTCGACGTCCGGCGGCATCTTCCGCGATTCGTCCATCCATGACTTCGACGCGCTGCGCTTCGTCACGGGAGTCGAAGTCGACGACGTGTTCGCGGTTGGCGCCGTCCGGGGCTTTCCAACGTTTGCCGAGTATGGCGACGTCGATACCGTCGCCGCGATCCTGCGGCTCGCCGATGGAACGATCGCGACGCTGTCGCAGACTCGACACAATCCGCGCGGGTACGACGTGCGGATGGAACTTGTCGGGTCGCGTGACGCTGTCTCCATCGGCCTCGGGCCCCGAACGCCGACGCGCTCCCTGCAGCCAGACGGGCCGGACTTCGGGGCGGGCTGGGACAGCTTCCTGACTCGATTTGAGAGCGCCTACCGAGCCGAGCTCGCGGCCTTCGTTCGGGTGGCTCGCGGCGAGGCACCGAGCCCGTGCTCTGCGGACGACGGATACCAGGCCATGCGGGTGGCGGTGGCCGCCAGTCGCTCCCTCGCCACGGGTCAACCGGTCAAGGTCACTGACGTTGTCTGAGTAGAGGTTCGATGATCGACGGCCGCGCCGTCGTACCTCTCAGGTCCAGACGTACGCAACCGTCGCTGCGAGCACGATCGCGAGGATCACGCTGATGATGCGCTGAGCTCGTTCGCGTACCAGCAACGGGCCGAGCAGCCGGCCGCCCGCCGCCCACAGCGACGCCGTCGGCATGACAACGACCATCATGGTGAGCGCAACGAGCGCACCGCCAATCATGGTCGACATCCCCGTGGGTCGAAACGTCGTGATCGCACCAAGCGCGAAGATCCAGGCCTTGGGGTTGATCGCCTGGAACATGGCCGCCTGAACCAGGCCGAGGGGTTTGGCGACAGCACCTCGCCGGAGGGCACCTGCGCCGGCGATCTGGAAGGCGAGGTAAAGCAGGTAGAGCGAGCCAGCCGCTTTCATGCCCAGGGTGATCTCGGGGACCGTCGTGATCGCGACGCCCAACCCCGCGGCCACCGCGATGGCCATCGCCCCGATCCCCATGGCCGTGCCGATGACATGCCGAAGGGTCCGGCGAAAGCCGAACTGGGCACCGGAAGCCCACAACATGACGTTGTTCGGCCCGGGCGTCACGCTGCTGACGACCGAGAAGGCGACCAGCGCCACAAGGTCTTCCATGGGCCGAACGTAGATCGCCCTGACCGGGAGGTCTTGTACCATCCTGCCGATGGGGCCCGCCCCTCGTGAGCCATGGATCAAGGCCTGGAAGCCGGCCATTCCCGGCATCCGGGAGGTGCTCCATGCCCGGTTCACCGATCACGCCTATCCGCCCCACACCCACGAAACCTGGACCGTGTTCATCGTCGACGAAGGCGCGGTCCGTTACGACCTCGACCGGCATGCCCGGGATGCGGATGAGGCCATGGTCAGCGTCCTTCCGCCCTACGTCGTGCACGATGGTCGGCCTGGTGCATCAGGCGGCTATCACAAGCGGGTGCTCTACCTCGAAACGAGCTTGCTCCCGGAGCGCCTCATCGGGCCCGCGGTCGACCGGCCAATGCTGCTCGATCGTTTGCTTCGGGGGGAGATCGCAACGATCCACGACCTGCTCGGCTGCATCGACGATCACCTGGAGGCGGAAACCCGGCTCGGGTTCGTCGCAGAACGGATCGGAACCGCGCTCGGGGGGACGCCGCCCGCCATGAAAGAGGTCGAGCACGATCGCCTTGCCGAGGCGCTTCGCGCGTTCCTTGACGCCACGCTGTTCGAGCCCGTCACGATGTCGAGGGCTGCCGAGGCGATCGGTTCAGGCACGACGCAGCTCGCGCGCGCGTTCTCGAATACCTTCGGGATCCCTCCACATCGCTATGTGACCGGTCGCCGCCTGGACGCGGCACGGGATCGCATCCTGCGCGGGCAGCCGCTGGCGGATGTCGCGGTCGAGGTCGGGTTCGTGGACCAGGCGCACCTCACGCGCCGGTTCAAGCAATTCCTCGGGACGACGCCGGGCCGGTTTGCCAGGTCGTAGCGGCTTGCCCTACCTCTCGTCGAAGCTCGGCGCCACGGCGATGATCGCCCGGACCGGCTGGTCGGTGTAGTTGCAATACCGGTGCGGGACGCCGATCGGGACATAGAAGCCGTCGCGCGGGCCGAGCTCGGACCAGCGTGGCCCATCGCCGTTCGGAATCTGGACGTTGAGCGTCCCCTCGAGGAGGTACAGGCTCTCGTCCCCCGCGTGGACTTCGAAGTCGCTCGACTGGCCGGGCTGGAGCTCGAGCAGCGCGACCGTGAGCTGCTCGGTCGAGGCCAGCAGCCCGACGAGCGCCTGCTGGCGCTCACCCTGTATCCGCCACAGCAGGTCCGCCGGGCGAACGACCTGGATCGTGTCCGTGAGCCGCGCTTCGCGAGCTGCCATCGGCCATCGGCCGAGCAACTCCGGCCGCTCATACCTCGCCGAATCGAGATAGGGACGTGTCTGCGCGTAGGCACCTGAGGTCCCGGCAGCCGGCGGCGGCGCGAACATTTCCAGGACCCGGAGCTGGTCGGTGCTCATGTTGAAGACGTGGTGCCAGGTGTCGCGCCGGAAGAACGCGGCCTCGCCCGGCGCGACCCGGTGGACCTCTCCAGTCTCGGGATTGGCGATGACCATGATCCCGCTGAGGACATACAGGATCTCGTCCGCGGCGAAGATCGTCCGGTACTGCTGCGAGTGACGAAAGGCGCCGCCGGGCGGCAGGCCGAAGACGATGTGATGGATCCGCTCGCTCGAGACGTAGATCCAGTCCGCGACCTCGCCCGATTCTTCGTCACCCCACAGATGGCGCGTGACCGCCTCATACGGAATCTTGGCCGGGCCATCGAAGGTCGGTCGCGGTGACGGCGTGTAATCCATGTCTCCTCCAGGAGGGTGGTTCGGGCCGACCAGGCTGGTCGGCTTGGGCGTCCTAGGCGGTCTCGAAGAAGGCTGGCGGGGGGGCAGAGGCTGCGATCCGGTGCACGACACCCGTGGTCAGGGCTCCGCCCGCGTGCTCGAACGCTTCGTACAGCGCCCCGACGACCGGCTCGTGCTCGGCTGGAAGGAGGCGCGCTCGCGGCACGGTCGCACGCACGGCCGCGGCGAGCGACTCGCGAAGGAGGTCGCCCGGGGCTCGGAACAGCCCCCCGGCCAGGAAGACATCGAGGTCGGACGCCATGAGTCCAAACCGGTCGCTCAGCCCCGTGACCCAGCGTGCGATCTCGCGCCCGAGGTCGGCGATGATCCCCGCTGCCACGGCGTCCGAGGTCGCTGCGTAGGTCTGGAAGAGCAGGGGCGCGAGGCCGGCCGTGAACTGCTCATCGACGGCCCCACGCGAAATGGCACGGAGCAGCTCCTCAGGCCCCAGACCGGTTGCCTCGAACAGGGCTCCAGTCAGGGCGGTGGGTGCTCCGCGGCTGTCATATTCGTGGAGGACGGCCCACACCACTCGGCGGCCGGCTTCCGACCCACCAGGCCCATCGACACTCGACCAGCCCGAGAACCACTCCTGCCCGCTTTCCGTCCGAAGGGCGACGCTGAGGTGGGTCCCTGCCGACAGGACGAGGCCAAGCCCGCTGCGCGACGCCGCCCGCAGGGCGATCTGGGCATCGTTCCGGACCACGACGTCCCGGGCCAGCCCGCGCTCCTGGAGGATGTCCCGTAGCAGGATGAAATCCTCGGGCCAATCCGCCCCGGCCAGACCGAAGCAGCCCACGGCAAGGTCGTTGCGCGTCACCCTGGCTTCGGCAAGGGCGGCATCGACGGCGGTGGCGATCGCATCGATCGCTTCGTCGACCGGGACGGCAGCCTTGTCGCTCCCACCGCTTCGGCCCCACCCCAGGATCGTCCCGGTGGCGTCGGCCAGCAGGCATACCGTCTTTGATTTGCCGCCGTCGACGCCCACGTACACGGCACTCATCCTGATGGGTCCGGTCGGCGCTCGAGGGTCATCGTCGCAGGTCGTGCATCAGGTGGACCGGCTCGTCCGCGTGCCGCGTCTCGAACGCGAGCGGGGCGAACGTACTCGCGACGTCCTGGGCCCGCCCCGTGGCGCTCGCCTGGCGAGCCTTGAGGACAACCTCCAGGGCGTGGTACGCGTGCCTCGGCTGAATCATCGGCGATGTGCCCGTCCGGATGCAGTCGACGAGGTCTCGCAGGCCGTCGGTCCACAGCCACGCGGGATCCAGGTCCTTGTAATAGCGCCACGCCCCGACATCGTTGCGCCAGAGTTCGTACCCCTGGGGTGCCCAGTCATCGCCGAGCATCTGGAGGGTCCCGTCCGAGCCGTACAGCTCGAGCGCAGGCGACTGGTACTGCTGGATCGTGAAGCCGGTGGTGACCGCGGCGAACGTCGCGTCGCCAAAGTCGAGGAGGACCTGGGCGTTGTCTTCCGCCTCGACGCTCACGGCCGCGTCCCCCACCTGGCGTTCGGCGATCGCCACGCCCGAGAAGGCGACGACCCGCCGAACGGGACCGAGCAGGCCGGTCAGGCTGGTGATGTTGTAGATCGCCATGTCGAAGAGCGCGCCTCCGCCGTGGCTGTAGAACCACTCGTTCCAGCTCGGCCCGGCCCATCCGTACCGACCACGGGCCAGGTTGACCCTCCCGATCTCACCATGGCGCAGCCGCGCCCAGATGGCCCGGTAGGTCGGGCTCAGGATGACGTGCGGAGCGCAGACGAGGTGCCCGGGTCCTCGTTCCGCCAGCTCAACCAGCCGGGCCGCCTCTTCGAGGGTCGTGGCCATC
>JAXDKX010000220.1:0-3241 GCA_034666905.1 Chloroflexota bacterium
ACGATTCGCTGACGGGGCTGCCCAACCGGCTCCTCTTCCACGAACGGCTTCGTCAGTCCCTCATGACACGACGCGAAGAACGGCCGGAGACCGGTCGACACGCGGTCCTGTTCATCGATCTCGATGACTTCAAGGTCATCAACGACACCCTCGGCCATCCGGTCGGCGACAAGCTCCTCGTGGCCGTCGCTGATCGTCTGTGCTCGATCCTTCGCGCGGGCGACACGGCGGCCCGTCTGGGAGGCGACGAATTCACGGTCCTCCTCGAGAACGTCGCCGGCCCCGAGGAGGCCGAGAAGACGGCGGATCGGATCCTCGAGAGCCTCCGCGAGCCATTCGCGCTCGATGGCCACAGCATCGTCGTCTCGGCCAGCATCGGTATTGCCATCGGCGAACCCCGTACCGATCAACCGGATGACGTCCTCCGATCGGCGGACGCCGCGCTGTACGAAGCCAAGGGTCACGGCAAGGGTCGTTTCGAGATGTACCACGAGACGATGAATGTCCGGGCATGGCGCCGCCTGGAACTGGAGGGCCAGCTCCGTCAGGCGCTGTCGAAGGGACAGCTGGTCGTCCACTACCAGCCCATCGTCGACCTTGCATCGCTGGCCGTCATCGGCGTCGAGGCCCTGATCCGCTGGGCCCATCCCAAGGACGGGTTGATTGCTCCGGGCGAGTTCATCCCGCTCGCCGAACAAACGGGGCTGATCATCCCGATCGGCGAGTTCGTCCTCGAGACCGCCTGCCAGCAGCTCGTCGAATGGGACCGCGTCCAGCCCGGGGGGCAGCGCCTGGGTCTATCGGTGAACGTCTCACCCCGACAGCTCAATCGACCCGGGTTCGTCGAATTCGTGTCGCGTGTCATCGCTGAGACTGGGCTGGAGCCGGGCCGACTGAGCCTCGAGATCACCGAAGGCGTCATTCTCGAAGGGGACGCCGCCCTGGCGACCCTCCGCGACCTGCGCAAGGTCGGCATCCTCATCGTCATCGACGACTTCGGGATGGGCTACTCCTCGCTCGGCTACTTCCGCGACGTCCCGGTCGATGGGCTGAAGATCGATCGGGCCTTTATCGACGGCCTTGGGCTGGAGCGCGAGGACACGGCCATCGTGACGGCCACGATCGCGTTCGCGGGTGCGCTGGACCTCAGCGTGACCGGTGAGGGGATTGAGACCGCGGACCAGCTGAACCTCCTGCGCGACCTTGGTGTCCGGCAGGGTCAGGGCTTCCTGCTGTCGCGGCCGGTCGGCGGCGACGCGCTCGGCGCGCTTCTGACGGGCGACGGCCGTGGCGTCCTGAGGGCCCGCCTGGACGCCGCCTGAGATCCGGCGGTTAGCCACCCTCCTCCCGGCCACGTCCTCATGGCAGACAGCTCCCCGGTGTTTGCACGCAAAAATGGATTGACCGCCGGTTTTGGTGATGCCATCGTCTCTTCCATGGGGCACTACCGATTCACGGTCGAGATCGCCGCGCCGATCGATCAGGTGTTCGACCTCTGGGCGGACCCCGCGCGGTGGCACGAGTGGATCGAGGGCTTGAGCAAGGTGACCGATGTTAGCGGGCCCCCTGGCGTGGCCGGTACGCGGTACATCACCTGGTTCGGGGCCATGCGCAGTCCGTCGGAGATCGTCGAGGCCGAGCGGCCGCGCCGCATCGCAACGCGTTTCGGCAGCTGGATGCTCCGGGGCGAGACGAGTGCGACCTTCGAACCGACCCTGGGCGGCACGCGGCTCACCCAGGAATTCCGGACCCAGGGGCTGATCCCCGCCGTCTCGGCTCGCATCTTCTCTCTCGGCTCGTTCAAGGGGAGCTTCCGCGGCGAGCTCGAGACATTCGTCCGCGTCGCCGAGCGAGAGGCTCGCGCAACCTGATCGGGGCGCGAGCCCACGTTCGCCGCACGGAGGAGCGATCAACGATGGAACAGAAGCAGGATCTCCTTGAACGAGTGCCGCTCTTCGCAGGCGTGTCGGAGGCCGGGCTCGAGGAGCTCGGCGGGATCGCAGACGAGATCGACGTTCGTGCGGGGACGGTCCTGACCCGGGAGGGGTATCGCGAGGGCTACTTTTTCGTGATTGTGTCGGGAACCGTTCGCATCGAGCGCGCTGGCCGCACCATCAACACGCTCGGTCCGGGTGACTTCCTCGGCGAGATCGCCCTGCTCGACGGCGGTCCGAGGACAGCGACGGCCACGACCGAATCGGCCTGTCGCCTCCTGTCGATGACGTATCAGATGTTCCACGAGCTCCTCGACGCGTCGCCGTCGATCCGGACCGCCATCCTGGAGACGGTCGGCCAGCGCTTGCGGGCCATCGACGCAGCTGCCGCCATCTGACCGCGAGCTGACGATGCGTGGGCCTTCGCGAGTGCTCCGCTCGGCGCTCACGTCCCTGCGCCAGGCACTCGCGAACGACGGCATCCGGCGGCTCGGGATCTCCTGGACACTGGGGATCGCGGCGGATTCGGCGCTCGTTGTGGTCATGCTGGTCACGGTCTTCAATCGCGGCGGGGTCCTCGCCGCCGGCCTTCTCGGAGCCATCCGCATGGTTCCGGCGGTCGTCGCCGGCATGCTCGCCGGCACGTTGCTCGAGCGGTTCCGTGGTGATCGGATCCTGGTGGCGATCGGGCTGATTCGCGCGAGCGCTGCCGGTCTGACGGCCGTGGTCATCGCCACGGCCGGCCCGACGCTTGGCGACCACCAGGTCACCATGTATCTCCTGTTTATCCTTGCGGCTGTCGCTGCGGCGGCCGGTGCGCCAGTGCGGCCGACACAGGTGACGCTGATGCCGGCGATTGCGCGAAGCCCCGGCGAGCTCGTCGCCGCCAATACGGCCTGGAGTACCGGCGAGGGGCTGGGCGCGTTTGCCGGCCCATTCGTTGCCGGCGCCTTGATGGCGGCCGGAATGCCGACCACCGTGGCTGCCGTGGCCGCGGCTGCGTTCCTCGTCACCGCGATCGTCGGGGCCGGACTGCGGTTCGAGCAGGCAGCGGACGCTTCCGGCGGGGGTGGGCACGCCTTTGGCGGGCTCCGGCTCAAGGACGGGCTAGACGCGATCCGCCGCCGGCCTGTGCTGGCCTGGTCGATTCTGGGCACCTACGGCCAGGTCCTGACGCGCGGGCTTCTCAGCGCCCTGATGGTCGTGGCGTCGATCGAGCTCCTCAGCATGGGCCAGTCTGGCCTCGGCCTGCTCAGCGCCGCCCTTGGGCTCGGTGGACTCGTTGGCGCGATCTTCGCGCTGTCGTC
>JAXDKX010000221.1:0-4941 GCA_034666905.1 Chloroflexota bacterium
GAATCGCTCCAGCCCCTGTTCGCGGCCAAGGTCGTCGAGGCGACCACGATGGGCCTCCCGGAGGACGACGTCGAGGAGGTCGACCCGGAGCCGTCCCTCGCCCGGATCCTCGACCACGAGCACGACGCGATCATCGTCGGTCCGGGCCTCCAGCCTGGCCTCGCGACCGCGGAGCTCGTCCGGCTCCTGATCCGGGCGCCCGGAGAGTCAGATCCGGCGCCGATCCTCTTGGATGCAGAGGCGCTGCGCTCCCTCGCAACGATGGATGGCTGGTGGGAAGGGGAGCGGCGGCCGGCGGTCCTGACCCCCCACGCCGGTGAATTCGCGAGGCTCCGGGCTGGCAGCGGTCACGCCGACGCGCCAGAGGGAGACCTCGCCACGAACGACGAGGCGCGCGTCGCCGCGGCACGCGATGCGGCCGGAGCGTGGCGCTCCGTGGTCGTGCTCAAGGGCGCGCGCACGGTCATCGCCGACGTCGATGGCACCGTCGCGATCGCGCCCTTCGAGAATCCGGCCCTGGCGTCGGGCGGCACGGGCGACGTCCTGGCCGGCGCGATCGGCTCGCTGCTCGCGCAGGGCGTGGCGCCGTTCGCCGCCGCGAGGCTCGGCGTCTACCTGCATGGCGTGGCCGGCGAATCGGTCCGCGAGCGGTTCGGCGATGCGGGACTCCTTGCATCGGACCTCCCGGACGGCCTGGCGATCGCCCGGAAGCGCCTCGCCGTCCTGGCCGAGCGCCGCTCGAGCGGCAAGCGACTGGGCTTCTCTGCCCGCGAGGTGGGGGACGCTCCTGGCCAGGGCGACGGGGCGCGCGGCTGAGCGCTCCAATGGCGTCGTGACCGGCCCCGCGGCACGCCCGCCGATCGAGGATCGCCTGGCCGCAGCCGGCCTGCCGCCCCTGCCGCGGACGGCCTGGCTGGAGATCGACCTCGACGCGTTGACGGCGAATCTCCGCCTTCTCGGTGGCCTGGCCGGGCCTGGCGTCCCGCTGCGGCCGGTGGTCAAGGCCGATGCCTACGGGCATGGCGCGATCCCCGTTGCACGAGCCCTCGAGGCGGCCGGGGCGGACGGCTTCTGCGTGGCCGCGATCGACGAGGCCCTCGACCTGCGCGCCAACGGGATCCAGGCGCCGATCCTCGTCCTCTATCCGGTCCCCGCGACATGGGCCACCGAGGCGGCGCGCCAGCGGATCGGGGTGACGGCCGGCGACCCATTCCTGCTCGGCGAGACGCTCGCGGCGACGTCGACGGAGGGCGGCTCGGACCGCCCGCTCGAGCTCGAGCTGGAGGTCGAGACGGGACTCGGGCGTGGCGGGTTCTCTGGCCCGGATGCGGTCGAGGCGGCGCGCCGGATCGCCGGGGCGCCCGGGGTCAGGCTCGCTGGCCTGTGGACCCACCTGCAGGCGGTCGAGGATCCGGGCCAGACCGCTGTCCAGATCGCCCGGTTCGAAGCGGCAGTCGAGGCGATCGGCAGGACCGGGATCGAGCTCCCGCCGCGCCACGTCGCCGCGAGCGCGGCGCTGATCGTGGACGGCGTGGCGGCCTACGACGGGGTGCGGCCCGGACTCGCGCTCTACGGATTGCCGCCCGATGAGCTCGACGCCGGCTCGATCCCATCGGCCGTCTCCGAGGGTCTCCGCCCGGTCATGGCGCTGCTTGCCCGGCCGGTTCGCGTCGCCGACCTGCCGGCGGGCTGGGGGATCAGCTATGGGCCGACCTTCCGGACCGCCAGGCCGAGCCGGATCGCGACCCTGCCCGTGGGGTACGGCGATGGCTGGTCGCGTCGCCTCTCCAACCGGGCGAGCGCCATCGTGCGTGGCCAGCGGGTGCCGCTCGTGGGCAACGTGGCGATGGACGCGGTGATGGCCGACGTGACCGACGTGCCGGGTCCAGCCGTCACGGTGGACGACGAATTCACCCTTCTCGGGGGGAGTGGCGAGGTCCGGATCAGTGCCGCCGAGCTGGCGCAGCAACGCACCACGAACAGCTGGGAGGTGGTCTCCTCCATGGCCCGGCGAGTACCTCGGGTGTACCATGCCGCAGCCGGACCGGTCGATCTCCGGACGCTCATCGAGCGGAGAGACTAGTTGGCCCAAATCGAAGTGTGGAGAGGCGACATCTGCGATCTTGAGGTCGACGCGATCGTCAATGCCGCCAACACGACACTGTGGATGTCCACGGGTGTCGGCGGGGCGCTCAAGCGCGCGGGCGGCGACTCGATCGAGTTCGCCGCGGTGCGCCAGGCGCCCGTCCCGCTCGGCGCGGCGGTCGTGACACCGGCGGGGGTCCTGGCCGCCCGGATCGTGATCCACGCGGTCTCGCTCGATCGCGAACGGCGGACCAGCGGCCCGACGATCGAAGCAGCCGTGCGCAGCACGATGGCCCGGGCGCGCGAGGCCGGCGTGACCAGCGTGGCGTTCCCGGCGCTCGGATCGGGCGTTGGCGGGTTCCCGCTCGAGGAAGGCGCCCGGATCACCGTGGAAACGGTGCGCGACGAGCTGTCGACGAGCCCATCGATCGCCCACGTCATCTTCGCCATGCGTGGCGAGGCCGCCTACACGGCCTTCGTGCAGGCTGTCGGCGAGGCCACGTCGATCGCCGGCGGATCCGGGGCGACCGCGTCATGAACGGCTCGGTCGGACCCTCCGAGGAACAGCGCGACGAGCTGGTCGAGCAGGTCGCCCGCGAGATCGAGCTCCTCGGGATGGCCGGTCCGGCGGTCCACTTCCTCGAAGCCAGTCGCCCGTACCGGGCGCTCGGGGCGAACGCCATGCTTTTCTTCGATCCGGTGCTTCGCGGCGTCTTCGGCGGCGAGCTCGCTTCGGCCAGCGAGATCCTGGCCGACGACACCGGGATCGAGCTCCTGATCGCTCGCCTCGAGGACGTCGACGACGACGAGGTCACCTGGGACGCCTGACCCGCCCCCATCTCGGCGAGCCGGGTAAAGTCGCCGGATGACCAGCGAACCAAGAGCGTTTCTTACGCAGGATACGGGCGCCGCCACGATTGCCGCCGCGCTCATCGGGCGGGTCGGTGGTCGATGGCGCCTGATCGGTTCGCTCGCGTTGCCGGCCGGCGCCGATTCCGAGGTCGCCGCCTCCGTCCTGATCGACCGCGTCCGCGCCACCGATCCCGGCCTCGCGACTTCGCTCGGGCTGGATGGCATCGGGGCGGGAGACCTGCCCCGTGTCGATGTGGCCAGCCGCCTCCCGCGTCGAGCCGTGGTCGTCGCTGGGTCGGAGCGTGCCCTGGAGCCGCTGGTGGCCGCTGCCTCCCGGTCGGGCTGGCGAACGGTCGCGGCCAGCCCCGAGACGACCGACCCCCTGGCGATGTCGACGATGCTCCTCGACCCCGCGGTGGACGCGGTCCTAGCGGGGGCCGGCGCCCCACCGGTCGCCGACGAGCGCCGCGCGCTCGGTGAGCTGGGTGCCCTCGTGGCGGCGGCCGTCGAGCGCCGGCCGGACCTGACCGTGATCCTCGCCGGCGGCATGGCCGAGCAGCTCCATGCATTCGGTGAGTCGACCGACCGTTCCTCGCCGATCCTCGTCGCGCCGGCCGCGGGGGTCGGTGAGGCGGGCCAGCCGCTGCGCGAGATCCTGCTCGACCTGGCGCTGCCGACCGACGATTCACGGCGTGGGCTGGGGCAGGCTGGCCTTGCGCTCGCCGAGATCTTCGACCGCCGAATCGACATCGTCGAGATCGGCTATGACGCCGGGGCGAGGGTGGGTGCGTGGCCGGCGATCGGCAACGGCAGCTCGGGCGTCGACGTCGCGGTCGTTCCGTCGGCGGGGCTGGCGCCGGCCGATCCGGACGACGTCGTGGTGGACCGCGTCGCGAGGTGGTCCAGCCAGTCGGGAGATCGCCACCGGCTCCGCGATCGGATGCGCGAGCTCCGAATCGCGCCGTGGGCCGACGCCGCCGGTGACGGCATCGAGTTGCGGATGGCAGCAGCCCGTTCCGCGCTCGTGTGCCTGTCCCAGTGGACCCCCGAATGGATGAAGCGGCAGGCCGCCGACCTTGTCGTGGCCAGTGGTGGCGCCTGGGCGGTCGCGCCCGGGCCAGCGGTCGTGCTCGCCCTGGTCGACATCCTGCGCCGGTCCGGCGCCGGCCAGTACGCGCTCGATCATGCGCGGCTGCTGGCGCCGCTCGGGGCGATCCCCGATGCCACCGAACGTCGAACCGTCCTGACCGACCTTGCCGACGATCTCCTGGCCCCGCTCGGCTCGGTCGTCACGCCGGCTGGCCTGCGACCCGGCCGGAGCGTCGGGGCGCTGCACCTCCACGGTCCAGCCGGTTCCAGCGAGCTCGACCTGCGCCCGGGCAGCCTGGCCGTGGTCGATCTGCCCCCGGGAACGGCCGCGGTCGCCGAGTTCCTGTTCCACGACACCGTGCGGCTCGGTGGGCGCGGCCGGCGGTTCGCGGTCGACGTGACCGGGGGCCTGGGCGGGCTGCTCGTGGACCTGCGTGACGTGCCGCTCCGCCTGCCGGACCGTGCCGACCTCCGAGCCGAGCTCCTCGAGTCCTGGCAGGCCTCGCTCTGGACGGGCAGGGAGCCGTGAGCGGCGCCGGGACCGACATCCGCCTGGTCCGGGCGAGGCCGCTCATCAGCGCACCGGTCGACGTGGTCTTCCGGCTGGCGCCGGGCGACCGGCCGCTGGTGTCTGCCGGCGATTCCGTGGTTGTCGGAGCCCCGATCGCCCACCGGCTGCGCGATCCGCGCCTGGACGAGCTGACGATCCCGGCGTCGGCGCTGCCGCGTCCGGGCCGTCGCTGGACGCCTGCGCCGCCGGTCGATGGCCGCGACGCCCGACATCCGGGCGGCGAATTCGTCTTCGGCTGGCGTGGCCAGTGGCGCGTGGCGACGGGCGATGTCGCCGACCCCCTCGAGGCGCCCCTGGCCGGTATCGTGCGCGACGTCCGACCGGGGACAGCCATCACGATCCGC
>JAXDKX010000222.1:0-9460 GCA_034666905.1 Chloroflexota bacterium
AGCTCTTCGGCCGGAAGCAGCGGTGGCTCGCCTGGGATCGCGGACGTTGCGCCGAGAGCCGGGTCGCGCGCCGGCCCGTGCGCCGCGGGCGGCGCGTCGGTGGGCCTGTCCAGGTGTGCGCGAGCCACTAGACCTCGAGGACCTCCTGTTCCTTGGCGGTTCCGAGCCGGTCGACCTCGGCGATGTGCCGATCGGTCGTGCGTTGCAGTGAGTCGTGCTGGCGATGCGCCTCGTCCGTCCCGGTGGTTCCGTCGCGCTCTTCGCGCTTGAGGTGGTCGGCGGCGTCGCGCCGCAAGTTGCGAATCTCGACCTTGGCCTCCTCCATCCGCTTGTGGACGACTCGGACGAGGTCCTTGCGACGCTCCTCGGTCAAGGGCGGGATGTTGAGCCTGACGACGGTCCCGTCGACATTCGGCATCAGCCCGATGTCGCTCTTGGTGATCGCCTTCTCGATGGCCCCGAGAACGCCGCGGTCCCAGGGCTGGATCACGATCTGGTGCGGCTCGGGCACGCTGATTCCGGCCAGCTGGTTCAGCGGCGTCGAGGTGCCATAGAACTCGACGTGGATCCGCTCGACAAGGGCGGTCGATGCTCTCCCCGTGCGCATTCCCTGGAAGTCGCGCTCCATGGCATCGACGGCTCGGGCCATCTTGTGATCGGCGTCGGCGATGATCTCGGTGCTCATGATCGCGCACCTCCGGCGGCGCTCTTGGCGCTCGAGATGAGGGTCCCGACCGGCTCGCCGGCCGCAACCCGCGTGATGTTGTCAGGTTGATTGAGGTCGAACACCACGATCGGCAGGTCGTTCTCCATGCAGAGGCTGACCGCCGTGGCGTCGAGCACTCGCAACTGGTCGCGCAGCAGATCCGCGTACTCGAGATGAGCGTAGCGCCGCGCATCCGGGTGCGCCATGGGGTCCTTGTCGTAGACGCCATCGACCTTCGTCGCCTTGAGCAGGACCTCGGCGTTGATCTCGACCGCACGCAGCGCGGCGGCGGTGTCGGTGGTGAAATACGGGTTGCCGGTCCCCGCGACGAACAGGGTGACCCTCCCCTTCTCCATGTGGCGAATGGCGCGGCGGCGGATGTACGGCTCCGCGATCTCGTTCATCGCGATCGCGGTCATGACGCGCGTCGGCACGCCGGCCCGCTCCAGGGCGTCCTGGAGGGCCAGGCCGTTCATCACGGTCGCGAGCATGCCGATGTAGTCGCCCGTCGCCCGGTCCATCCCACGGGCTGATGCCGCCAGGCCGCGGAAGATATTGCCGCCGCCGACCACGATCCCGACCTGGACGCCGAGTGTGTGGATCTCGGCGACCTGGCGGGCGATGAATGCGCAGAAGGCCGGATCCACGCCGTACTGCCGGTCGCCCAGGAGCGCCTCCCCGGAGAGCTTGAGCAGCACGCGGCGATAGCGCAGCGGCTTCGCTCCAGTCACAGGACCGGAGGCGACGTCCGTCACAGCTCCTCCCCGAGCGCGTAGCGGGTGAAGCGTCGGACGCGGATATTTTCGCCGATCGTCGCGATCCGTTCGTTGATCAACTCGCGGACCGTGCGCTCTTCGTCCCGGAACGGCTGGTCATACAGGCAGACCTGCGAATACCACTTCTTCAGCTGGCCCTCGACGATCTGGGCGCGGATGGCCTCGGGCTTCTTCATGGTCGCCTCGTCGGCGAGGAGCTCGGCCTGCCTGGCGGCCAGGTCGGCCGGCGGGATCCGGTCCGCATCGACGTAGAGCGGCGCGAGGCCTGCGACCTGGACGGCCAGATCGCGAACGAGTCGCTGGAATTCGTCCGTCCTCGCGACGAAGTCGGTTTCGCAGTTGACCTCGATCAGGACGCCGACACGTCCACCGGTGTGGATATAGCTCGAGACGAGTCCCTCACGAGCGTCGCGACCGGCTTTCTTGGCCGCCGCGGCGAGACCCCGTTCACGGAGCACGGTCGTCGCCGCCTCGAGGTCGCCGTTGGCTTCCTCGAGCGCCCGCTTGCAATCCATGAACCCAGCCCCGGTGCGTTCGCGCAGCTCCTTGACGAGGCTCGCCGAGATGTCCGCCATGCCTGTTCGTACTCCTGTCCTGCGGCATCCCGCGTCGGTTCCGCTGCTGTTTGGTCAATCACGCTGTGGATGGCCGGCGAGCCGGCCAGGCTCGTGCTCGTCAGCTCGCGGCGGTCTCGTCGGCCTTCTCGGCGGCTTCGCGAGCGAGCTCGGCCGCGATCTCCTCGGGACTGGCTTCGGCCGGCGCCTCGGCCACCGCCGCTTCTGCTCGGGCGACGCGGTCGCCGGGCAGCAGGTCGTCGTCATCGACGTCGGGCTCGAACGAGAGCGCAGCGCCGCCGGCCAGGGCGGCCACCAGCTCGTCGGTCGCGCCGGGCTCTTCTTCCTCGGCTTCCGGCATCGCCAGCGCCTCGATCGGCTCGGGCTCGCTGGCGCTCCGGGCGGAGCGCTGCTGTGCGCCCTCGATCGCGGCATCGGCCACGAGCGCGCAGAGGAGACGGATCGCCCGGATGGCGTCGTCATTGGCCGGGATGATGTAGTCGAGCTCGTCCGGATCGACGTTCGTGTCACCGGTGCCGACGACCGGGATCTCGAGCTTGTTGGCTTCGGTCACACCGATCCGCTCCCGATGCGGATCCACGATGAAGATCGCGCCCGGCAGGCGCTTCATCTTGCGCATGCCACCGAGCGTGCCCTGCAGCTTGACCATCTCCTCGGTCAGCTTTGCGGCTTCCTTCTTGGTCATGCGGTCGAAGTCGCCGTTGGCCTGGCGGGCCTCGAGCTGCTCCAGGAGGCCGATCCGCTTCTTGATCGTGGTGAAGTTCGTGAGCATTCCTCCGAGCCAGCGCTTGTTGACGTACGGCTGGTTGGCGCGCGCGGCCTCCTGGGCGACCGGTTCCTGGGCCTGCTTCTTGGTCCCGACGAAGAGGACCTGATCCCCGCGAGCGACCGTGTCGCGGACGAACTCGAGCGCGACGTCCAGGCGCTGGACGGTCTGGGCAAGGTCGATGATGTGGATCCCGTTGCGCTCGGCAAAGATGAACGGGCGCATCTTGGGATTCCAGCGGCGAGTCTGGTGGCCGAAGTGGACTCCGGCTTCCAGCAGCTGCCGCATCGAGACGGACGGCACGGTGAGCGACCTCCTGTTCGGTTTGTCCTCCGCGGACCTCGTCGCCGGGGGCCGGTCCCGCGCTTGTCGGTTCCCGGCACCGTCCCGGTCGGAACGATCCGCGTGTGAGCTCCACGCACGTCGCGCGGGCGATTGATCTGGTGGCTCGAGCGAACCCGGACCGGGCGGGAGTGTAGCACGGGCCCGGCTCGAAGCCGGCTGGAGTGGTTGCCGTGGGCGGGCGTGCGGGGCGATGCGAAGCGGCGTGCCGCGCGGCGGGGGCCGCGAGCCGCGCGGGCGAGGCACGGCGGGGCGCCGCGGGCGATGCGGCGGCGCGCGGGGCTCGGCGGGCGGGCGAGGCGCGGCGGGGACCGCGAAGCCCCGCCCGAATTCCCATACGTTCTCCCCGGTAGCACTAGGAACGGTCAGCGGCATGAAAGCGAGCCCATTCCGCGGCTATCGCTCTCCACGGTGACGTATGGGAACGAAACGGCATGAGGGACGCTGCTAGTGCTCTCCAAGGTGGCATATGGCGAGAAGGTGCGCGGAGACTTGGCCCGGTGCCGGGGACGGGGCGCCGCCAGGCGCGGGGGCGCAGCCACCACGGCCGGGGGTGTCGAGACTCGTGGCCCGCCTGTGAACCCGACGCCGCCCACGCCGGCGCCTCACATGCCGTGCCGGTGGTGCCTGATCCGCTCACCGGGTTCCACGACGACGAGATCGAATCGCAGTGGCAGCCGCGGCAGCACGGATCCGTCCGGCAGTGCGCCACGCTCGAGCAGCCCGTAGGCCGCTGCCCGGATTCTCGCTCGCTTTCGGTGGTCGACGGTCTCCTCGGGCAGGCCGAAGTCACGGCCCGCGCGCCAGCGAACCTCGATGGCGACCAGTGAACGCGGCGGCCCCGGATCGACGGCGATCAGGTCCAGCTCGTAGCGGCCGACGTGGACGTTGCGCCCCAGGATGGTCCAGCCGGCTGCTGCCAGTCGCTGCGCGACGAGATGCTCCGCCGCGTCTCCGGAGCGCTGCGCATCGGTCCGCACGCCGGCACGCTAGCCAGACGCGGTTGCCTGAAGCTTATCCGGCGCCCACCTCGACCAGGTCCAGTTCCTCCACAGCGAGCGCAGCCGGGAGGCCGTCCTCCGGCTCGTCAGCCAGGAGGCCGTCATCCGGCTCGTCCTCGTCGCCCAGGAGGCCATCATCCGGCTCGTCGCCGAAGAGGTCGAGCGAAACCTGGTCGCCCGCGAGCGTCCGTTGCAGGGCCAGGAACGAGCGACGATGGAATGGGGTAAGGCCGAGACGCCGGATGGCGCGGCGGTGCTCCAGCGTTGCATAGCCCTGGTTGTGCTCCCAGCCATAGCCTGGGTAGCGCGCGGCGAGACGGGCCATCATCCGGTCTCGGACGACCTTGGCAACGACCGAGGCACAGGCGATCGAGTAGACCTTGGCGTCGCCGTCGACCACGTTCGAATAGGGCCCGACGACGGCCTCGAAGCCGGCGATTCGGTTGCCGTCGACCAACACGTGGTCGTGCCCGCCGACCCGGGCGATCGCTCGGTGCATTGCGAGGTGCGTCGCGTGGTAGATGTTGAGCTGGTCGATCTCGCGGACCGACGCCGCGCCAAGACCGACGGCAACCGCACGCGCCCGGATCAGCGGGGCAAGCCGTTCGCGCTGCGCGGCCGACAGGGTCTTCGAGTCCCGGACGCCGGGGATCCGGTGGCAATTGGGCCGCATGATGACCGCGGCCGCCACCACCGCGCCACAGGTTGGCGCCACCCCGACCTCATCGACGCCGACCACCCGAGCGAGCCCGTCGCGCCAGAGCCGGCGCTCGAAGCGGAGGGTGGGGACGATGGGTGCCATCGGTCCCTAGGGTAACGGAATCGAACGACCCGGCCGAATGAGCGTGGCCGAGGACACCAGGGTCCGGGGACACGAGGCTGCGACGGGACCCCCGCGGGGCCCTTCCGATCAGCTTCGGGTGCGGCGCTCGCGAAGGGTTGCGGCCTTGCCCACCCGGTCGCGCAGGAAGTAGAGCTGTGCGCGGCGGGCAACCCCGTGGCGGACGACTTCGATCTTCTCGATCCGCGGGCTGTTGATCTTGAATGTCCGCTCGACGCCGACGCCCGAGGCGATCCGTCGCACGGTGATCGAACGTGTGATTCCGCCGCCACGCAGGCGCATCACCGTGCCTTCGAATACCTGGACCCGCTCGCGCGTGCCCTCGATGACCTTCGCGGACACCTTGACGGTGTCTCCGGTCGCGAGCTCCGGAAGGTCGGTTCGAAGCTGGTCCTGGACGATCTCGTCGAGCACGTTCACGCGGTGGTTCCTGACTCGGCTGGGCAGCCGGGGCTGCGAGGAGGGCATTCGAGCCGGGCGCGAGGGGAGGCGCCGGCGGCGGAGTATAGCACGGGGTCGGCGGACATCACGTCGGGTCGCGCGAGTCGTCCGGCAACAGGTCCGGGCGCAACCGCCGGGTTCGCTCGATCGCCTGCTTATGGCGCCAGCGATCGACCGCGCCATGGTCGCCCGACGTCAGGATGGCCGGCACATCCATGCCCTGGAAAACCGGCGGCCGAGTGTATTGCGGGTACTCGAGCAAGCCATTCGCGAAGGACTCCTCGACCGTCGAGGCCGGCTCGATGGCGCCGGGCAGGAGGCGGATGATGGCATCGACGATCACGAGCGCCGGCAGCTCGCCGCCGGTCAGCACGTAATCCCCGATCGAGAGCTCGAGATCGACCAGCGAACGGATTCGCTCGTCGACGCCCTCGTACCGGGCGCAGATGAACACCAGGTGCGAGCGGGCGGCGAGGTCCATGGCTCGTGCCTGGCGGAAGACCTCGCCGGCCGGATCGAGCAGGATTACGACCGAGTCCGGGCGGCGCACCGTCTCCAGTGCCGCCGCCACCGGTTCGGGTCGAAGGATCATGCCCGCTCCCCCACCGTACGGCGCGTCATCGACGGAGCGATGCCGGCCGAGCCCCCACTCGCGCAGGTCCCGGACGCGAATGGTCGCCAGACCCTGTTCCTGGATCCGACCAGGGATGCTCTGGGCGAGCGGACCGTCGAACATCGCCGGGAAGAGCGTCAGGATGTCGATCTCGAGCGTCATGTGGCGCCTTCCGGCGGATCGGCGGCCTGCGGTGGATCAGCGGCCTGCGGCAGATCAGCGGCCTGCGGCAGATCGGTGGGCGCCGACTCGCCGGTCGACGCATCGCCGCCCCCTGGCGTCGCCGTCCCTGCTGCCTTACGGCGTGAACGCCGACGTGGCGCCCGTGGCCGATTCGGATCGGACTCGCGGGAGCGCTTCGGTCGGAGATCGAGCGCCTCGGCGTCCACCACGATCTCGCCCCGACGTGGCGCGAAGATCCGGATGAACGCGCGGACGGCCGGCAGGTCGAAGCTCCCGACCTGGCCACCGCCGACGACGAAGACCTCGTTCTCGGCGACGCGATAGATGTCCTGCACCGCGCCCAGCTCCGCCCCGTCGACGCCTCGCACGGTCGTGCCGATCACCTCGTGCCAGTAGTAGCTGCCCCGGCCCAGGTCCTCGTCGGGCCGGACCGACGCCTCCAAGTAAGCACCTCGGAGAGTGTCGGCCGCATCACGGGATGCGATCTCGCGAAAGTTGATCCGCCAGCCCGGACCGTCGGCGACAGCCTCGGCGCCGGCGATCGTGAGCGGACGGGGATCGGCTTCCCGGTACAGAACGGCGCCCGGCACGAACCGGTCCTCGGGACGGTCCGTCAGAACCTCCACCCGAACCGCACCGCGGAGCCCATGGACGCCCCGCACGAGGGCGACCACGAGCCGCTCATCGTCGCTCAGAGGATCTCGAGCTGGACCGGCTCGCCATCGCGTGCGGCGGTCACCTTGAGCAGGGTCCGCAGTGCCTTGGCGACGCTGCCGTTGCGCCCGATCACCTTGCCCATGTCGTCCTCCGCGACGTGGAGCTCGATGACCTTCAGACCGTCCTCGTCGACGACGTCGACGGTGACGGCCGAGGGATCGTCGACAAGCGCCTTGGCGACGTATTCGACCAGATCCTTGGCTGCCATGGTCGCGGCCCTACTTTGCCGCGGGCACGATGCCCGCTGCCCGGAAGAGCCGGAGGACGGTGTCGGATGGCTGCGCGCCCTTGGCCAGCCAGGCCTTCGCCTTGTCGGCATCGACCTTGAACTCGACGGGTTCGGTGCGCGGGTTGTAGTGCCCGAGGGTCTCGATGGAGCGCCCGTCGCGGGCATTGCGGCCGTCGGCGACGACGACCCGGTACGTCGGTTGCTTCGTCGCGCCGACGCGCGAGAGCCGGATGCGAACTGCCATGTGCTGTGGTTCCTCCCTACTTCACGGTGACGATGAACTTGCTGCTGAGGACGGTGTCCTTCACAGACGTGGACGCGATGAGCGCATCGAATGGAGCCAGGAACGGCTTGACGTCCTGCTCGTACGACGCCACCGCGGATGGATCGGCACTGGCCATGGCCGTTTCAATCAGTCCCCGGATGGCGGCTACGTCGACGAAGACCGTGCCCACGCCGGCACCGACCCGGCCGGTGAGCGCCTTGAAGCGATCGGTCGAGGCGAGCGAGGTGGCCGGCGTCGTGTCGAGCACGTGCTTGACGAAGCCCGGGCTGGCCCCGATCACGACGACCTGGTCGGTGACGGCATAGGCGATCTCGACGTGCCCGGTCGGCAACGAGGCGCCACCGAGCGAGCCTGGGGCAAGCCCGCCCAGGGCAGCCAGGGCGGCGATATCCCCGGCGTCAATGGTCGTGATCGTGGCGCCGGCATACGGCTCGTCGCGGATCGTGATCCCGGCCTGGGATCCGCCCAGCGAGATGAGCGTGCGCAGGCTGGTGAAGACGCGGTCGGCCGCGGCTCGGTCGGTCGGTACGACCACGAGGCCGCCCTCGATCCCGGCGTCGGGATGAATCACGACGACGCCCGCATCGCCAATCCAGCCAGCCGCCGCCTGGGTGCCACCCAGGAATCCGGCCGCCTGGTCGATCCCGTCAACGACCGATTTCAGGGCGGGCTCCGTCCGGTACCCGTCGAGGGCGCCGATCAGGGTCGGACCGACGTCGTGGCCGACCGAGACGAACACCGCGCTGGCGGGCACGTGATCGGTCACCGCAGAGGTTCGATTGTCCTGGGGCCCGAGCGTCCGGACGGGCTTGGCGGCGACCGCTTCCAGGACGACGGCGTCCCCCTCGATCCGCAGCGCAAGGGCATGCCACGCCGGCACGAGATCGCGCAGGGCGCCGCTGCCCAGCCCGATGGCCGGGCTGGCCGACGATCCGCTCGCCTGGCTCAGCTGGGTCGACCAGTCGAGCAGCGGAGCCAGGGCGACGTAGACGAAGCCGACGTGGTCGGCATCCGTGGCTGCCAGCGCCGCTACCGGGCCAGCCTGGCCGGCAAACGGACCGGTGCCCTTGGTATCGACCGCCGCCTTGACGGATTCGACGTCGCCGACGACGGCGACCTTCCCGCCCAGCACGGCGAAGGCGCCTTGCTGGCCATCTTTCGAGGCCAGCATGATCAGATTCGTGCCGTTGTACGCCTCATCGGACATCGTCGCGCCGCTCGACGTTGCCACGCCCTTGAACCAGGTGGTCACGCCAGCTTCGTCCTTGATCGAGGCCAGGACGAGGAAACGCGCCTTGCTCATCGCCGCGGGATCCGTGCTGGAGAATGTCTTCGGATCCGGCAGCGGCCCGACGCTGAAGCCCAGCTCGCCGTCGAACCAGGGCTTGATGTCAGTCGAATACGTCTGGCCGCCGTTGGTCACGCCGCCGACGAACCGGTCCATCACCTCGTAGAGCTTGCCCTCGATGGCGGCCTGGTCGGCGAAGCCGGGAAACTTCGACAGGAACGAACCGAGCGCCATTCGCTGGTCGCCGGGGAGGTCCAGCCGCGCCTCGCCGTAGATCACCGTGCCGTCCGGCACGTAGCCGAGGACCTTCGCGCTGGGCGCGCGGCCCGTGATCAGGAGCGCGACGGCCACGGCGACCAGGACCACCAGCGCGACCACGCCGATGGCGAGCGGCCATCGTGCCCGTCCAACGCGGGATGGCGTCGCCGGCGCCTGGACGAGGGCGGCCGGCGCGGAATCGGTCGCCGGCTCGAAGGTGCCCTCGGGGGTCGGGGATGTTGGTGGCGTCGGCGTCGGATCGAGTTCGGTCATGGTGTCCCTCCCCGGATCAGCGGCGGCCCATGAATGCGCCCAGGGCGGCGGCTCGCTTGCCACCCCCGGAGAGCTGCTTCAAGCTGGACAATCTCCTGATGCACGGCGCCGGCTGGATGGAGGGTGGCCTCCACGCCGGATACGAGAAGGTGATCATCGACGCCG
>JAXDKX010000223.1:0-3447 GCA_034666905.1 Chloroflexota bacterium
GACGTGGAGCTCGTTGGAAAACTGTCGCCGCAAGGTCTCGTTCGGGTTGCTCTGGCCGAAGAAATTGTCGACGGAACCGACGAACGCGCCCGGACTGTATCCATCGACGAACGAGATCACTGGATACCCGAGAACGACCAGGGCGGGGCGCGCCGAGACGCCCGGCGCCAGGTCGTCCCTGGGGTCGAGATAGACGGTCGGCTGGGTGCTGACCAGGGAAGCCAGGTGCCCACCGGCCGAATAGCCGAGGACCGCGATCCGATGCTCGTCGATGCCCCATTCACCCGCCCGCGACCGGACCAGTCGAATCGCCCGCGCTCCATCGGCGTAGTTGGCCGGATAGAAGGTGTTCGTGCTCCGGGCGCCGTAGGCCGCCTCGATGCCGACCATTCCCTTCGTGGCGATCCATTCTGCTGTCCCGGCGCCACTCCCTGACGAACTGGCATAAGCCCCGCCACGAAACACGACGATGGCCGGGATCGGGTCCGACTGGACCGTCGTCGGGGGCACGACTACTCTCATCGACGGCCGTGGACGATCCGGCCAGAGCGGAACGTCAAAGGCCTGCGTCACCGAGCGATCGTACCCGGCATCAGACCTGGCCCGGGTAGAAACCCAGACGGGCGAGGGGTTCGACGATCTCGCGCTCCTCGTACGAGAGGTGCGACAGCAGCGCATCGGTCAGGAAGTCGATCGCGGCCTGGATGCCATCGCGGTCCGCTGGATCGTTGATCTCGCGAACGAGGGCGGCATCGACCAGCTGGATGGCGTCGTGGATGACGAGGTGCTCGTCCGTGAGCCGCTGGATGACGGGGGCCAACGATGGCTCTGCGTGCGCGAGGTACGGAAAGACCGACGCATCCTCGACTCCGTGGTGCCGAGTGACGCGCCCGCAGTATTGGGAGCAGAACGCCCCCACGGTCCAGTCGTTCTGACGGAGGGCCATCTCGTCGAGCTCGGATCTCGCGTCGGTTGCGTTGAGCGCCCCGTCGCGGACCTGCGCCAGGATCCCGCGCAGCTCGGTGAGCTCTGTCCGCAGCAAGTCGTGGACATTGACCAGCTGCTGACCGACGAGCCTGCCTCGATCGCTGTAGATGATGTCAGGCCCAGCCGGAGGACGATGTGGACGCGTCGATTCGTCCCACGCCACATCTGCGGCGAGGCGGGTGCCGTCGTCCGGCGTCGGCGTCACCCCGACCCGGTCATATTCCGAACCCGCCTCACCGCGCTGCGTTGCGACCGCGGAGATGGTGGTTGGCGTGGCGCGCTCCCCATCGGCTTCGCGGCCTGGGGAGACTTCGCGGCTCCTTCGCGCGCGCTCCCTTTCAACGACCTCCCGGACGGCCGGTGCCACCTCCGCCGCAAGCGCCTTGATCTGGCGGGGATCGTCGCCATTCAGGACGAACGTCGAGATGCCCGCATCGAGTGCGAACCGCGCGAGTTCCTCAACCCCGGTCGCATCGGAGGCGCCGCCGAGATTCAACAGGCGCCGGATGTCCGTCGGCTGCCGACCAGCATTCAGCGCCGCTTCGTCGATGATGGCGTTGCCCGCGATCAAGCCGTCCAGATCGATCCCCCCGAGCGTCGGCCACCAGCCGTCTGCCTTGCGTCCGACCAGGTCCAGCATTCGTGGCTTGAACGCCCCGACCCACAGGCCGACGTCGTGGACCGGTGCGGGGCCTCGGGCGGCTTGGTCAAGGTGGTAGAAGCGGCCATCGAAGGTCGCCGGACTCGGATCCTGGACGTTCCAGAGCGAGCGGATGAGGTCGATCGCCTCCTCGAGCGCGTCGACGCCCTGGCCCGCAGTCAGGCGGCGGGCGCCCATGGTCACCGCCGAGTCCCCGACGATGCCGGTGCCGATCCCAAGCTCTGCGCGACCACCGCTGAGGATGTCCAGGCTCGCCACCGCTCGAGCCAGAACGGCCGGCTCGCGGAGGCGAAGGTTCAGGACGTTCGCCGAGACATGGATCCGCGTCGTCCGGGCGGCGACGAACGAAAGCAGCGTCCACGCGTCGAAGAAGCGTGGTTGGTAGGGATGGTCCGTGAACGTGACGAGGTCGAGTCCGCTTTGGTCGGCGAGCACAGAGAGCTCGACGACCCGGTCGGAGGTCTGGTTGGATGGGATGATGAAAACGCCGAACTGCAGGTCGTGGCCGTAGTCGCTCATAGGAAGAGCGTACCATATAGTTAGTTCACGTGAACTATCCATGTGGCAGTCCTTGCGCTATGCTGTCATCGTGCCTCGACATCTCGACGACCCCGTGCAGGAGCCAGGATCCGTTGGTCGAAAGACGGTCGCAGCCCGGGTGAGACAGGTTGAAGAGATCGAGCGGGCTGTCGGGACCCTGCTCCGGAGCCTCGGCGGCCGTTCGGCAGTTGCCCAGGTGGCGGAACGTTCGGGATCAGACCTGCCCACCGGGTCGATCTTGGTGCTCGAGCTTCTCGAGGCCGCCGGCGTGCAACGAGTCTCGCGGATCGCCGAACACCAGAAGATTGGCGTACCCGCGCTCACGCCCCGGATCAAGGACCTCGAGGCGGCGGGCGTGATCCGTCGCGACGTCGACCCGGTCGACAGTCGAGCGTCCCTGATCTCGTTGACCGACAGTGGGCGGGAAACGTTGGCCCGAATTCGCAAGGCCCGCTGCGGGATCCTGGCCGAAGCCCTCGTAGATATGGACTCCGAAGCCATGGTGACCGCAGCCGATGCCCTCACGCGGATCGCAGCGGCCGTGGAACGGAGCCAGGCCGATCGTCGGTCGACCTAGAATCCGCTGGTGAAGAAGATCGGTTTCCTCTCGTTCGGGCACTGGTCGGCCTCGCCCTACTCGCAGGTGCGCTCGGGGTCGGACGCGCTGATTCAGTCGATCGAGCTCGCCGAGGCCGTCGAGCAACTGGGTGCGGACGGCGCCTACTTCCGGGTCCACCACTTCGCGCAGCAGCTGGCATCGCCGTTCCCGCTTCTGGCGGCGATCGGCGCTCGAACCAAGCGCATCGAGATCGGGACGGCCGTCATCGACATGCGCTACGAGAACCCGCTCTACATGGTTGAGGACGCGGGGGCCGCGGACCTCATCGCAGGCGGTCGCCTCCAGCTCGGGATCAGCCGCGGCTCGCCGGAGCAGGTCATCGATGGCTTCCGGTACTTCGGGTACGCGCCACCCGAGGGTCAGACCGACGCCGACATGGCCCGCCAGCACACGGAGGTCTTTCTGCAGGCCCTGGCCGGGGCCGGGTTCGCCGAGCCCAACCCGTCGCCGATGTTCCCGAACCCGCCCGGGCTGCTTCGCCCCGAGCCGTATTCGCCCGGCCTTCGCGACCGCATCTGGTGGGGCGCCGGATCGCGCGCGACCGCCGAATGGACGGGACAGCAGGGGATGAACCTGATGTCGTCGACGCTGCTGACCGAGGACGCCGGCGTGCCGTTCCACGAGCTCCAGGCCGAGCAGA
>JAXDKX010000224.1:0-3186 GCA_034666905.1 Chloroflexota bacterium
GAAGCCACCCGTGACGTAGTGTGCCGCCACGACCACCAGGTTGCCGGTGATGTGCGCGGTGAACAGCCCACCGAGCGCGAGAAAGCCGATGACGTCCATTGCGCCGGCCGTCGTGCTCAGGACGGCCGGTAGCAGCCCACCGGCGCGAACGAGTGGGAACCGCGCCGTCATCGCCCGAGATCTTCGGACCCGAGCCTGACATACTCGGGCTTGTAGGACTGGCCTTCGATGAATTTCCGCACGTCCGCGGGTTTCTCGACGCCGGCCAGCCCGCGGGCGAAGATCGTCTCGGCCACCTTGACCGCGACCGCGACTTCCGTCCGGAGGATGTCGCTCTGCGGGGGGTACAGCAGGCCCGAGTCCAACTCGACCTGGGTCACCTGGTCGGCCACGGCCCGGGCGGCGACCACGAACATCTCGTCGGTCACACGCCGCGCCCTCGTGGCGACGATCGCCAGCCCGACAGCCGGGAAGACGTACAGGTTGTTCCCTTGCCCCGGCACGAGGAGCTCGTTGCCAAACCGTACCGGCGGGAAGGGCACCCCGGCCGCGTAGAGGGCGCGCCCGTCCGACCACCGGTAGGCTTCCTCGGCCGTGCATTCCGCATGATCGGTCGGGTTCGACAGGGCGAAGATGACCGGCCGGCGGTTGATGCGGGCCATCGCCTCGATCACCTCCTGGTCGAAGGCCTTCCCCTTGGTGCTGACGCCGATGATCGCGGTCGGCTCGAGCGACTCGACCACGGCGGCGAAGTTGTGCGACGGCGCATGTGGATGCGCGTACGGCTTCTGGAAGTCGTACAGGTCGGTGCGGCTCGGCTCCAGCAGCCCATGGACATCGAACAGAGAGATGCGAGCGCGGGCCTCTAACTGGGATAAGCCCTCCAGCGTCATGGCCGAGGCGATCAGGTCGGCGATGCCGATCCCGGCCGAGCCGGCCCCCAGGAACAGGACGCGCTGATCGCGCAGTTCGCCGCCCGTGACCCGCAGGGCGCTGAGGATCCCCGCGAGGGCCACGCCGGCCGTGCCCTGGATGTCGTCGTTGTAGCAGCACACCCGGTCCCGATACCGCGCCAGCAGGCGCATGGCATCGACGCCGGCCCAGTCCTCGAAATGGAGGCAGCAGCCCGGGAAGACCTCCTGGATCGCCTCCACGAACTCCTCGACGAACTCGTCCCGATCGGAGGTCGAGACGCGCGGCCGGCGCAGGCCCAGGTAGAGCGGGTCGCCCAGCAGCTCGTGATTGTTCGTACCGAAGTCGACGTGTACCGGTAGCAGGTACTCCGGAGGCACGGCGGCACAGGCGGTGTAGAGCTGGAGCTTGCCGATGGGGATGCCCATGCCGTTGGCGCCCAGGTCGCCCAGGCCGAGGATGCGTTCGCCGGAGGTGGCGCAGATGACGCGCACGTCCTTGGCCGGCCAGTTCCGTAGCACGTCCTTGACCCGGCCCTTGTGCTCGAGCGACACATACAGGCCGCGCGGCCGGCGGAAGATGTGCCCGAACTTCAGGCAGGCCTCGCCGACCGTCGGATCGTAGACGATCGGCAGGAACCGGGCCGGGTCGGACATCAGCACCTTGTAGAAGAGCGTCTCGTCGGTGTCGAGCAACTGGATCAGGTAGATGTACCGTTCAAGGTCGGTGGGCTTCTGGCCGAGCTGCTGCAACGCGCGCCGCACCTGGATCTCTTCGGTGTCCACGGCAGCGGGCAGGAGCCCGGTCAGGCCCAGTGTCTCCCGCTCGGCCTCGCTGAAGGCGGTGGACTTGTTGAGCTGCGGGTCGCGCAGGAGGTCGATCCCGCGCTTCCCAACACTCGTGTCGGCAGGCATGTTCGAGATCTCCTTCGACGGGCGCCTCAGTTGAGTACGGTGGGGTGAACGATCTCCATGAGGCGGTGGTTGTCGCGATAATCCACCGGGATGCCCACCACCACCGGACCTTCGAGCACGAGGGCCCGTTGCAGCGTGGTCGCGATCTCGTCCGGCTTCCTGATCATCAGCCCTCTGGCTCCGAACGACTCGGCGAAGGTGACGACGTCGACGGGGCCGAACTCGACCCCCGAGGCGCGCCCGTACTTGGCCACTTCCTGGAAGCGGACCATGTCATACGCGCCGTCGATCCACACGAGGTGGACGAGGTTGCACTTGAGGCGCACCGCGGTCTCGAGCTCGCCCGCCGAGTACAAGAAGCCTCCGTCCCCGGAGATCGAAATCACCTTCTCGCCCGGGCGGACCAGGCACGCGGCGATCGCCCAGGGCAGGCCCACGCCCAGGGTCTGCTGCCCGTTGGTGATCAGCACCTGCCGGGCGCGGAAGCTATAGAGGTGGCGGGCCAGCCAGATGTGGAACGACCCCATGTCCAGGCACAGCGTCATGTCGTCGCTCAACGCACGCTGAAGCTCGTGCACCAGTCGCATCGGGTGGATGGGTACACCGTTCATGGCCGCCGCCTGTTCGGCGAATTGCGCCCGGTCGCGGGCGATCTCGCCGAGCAACTCCGCATCCGCCGAGGGCGGCTCCCGTTCCACCCGGGAGGTCAGCGCACGGAGCGTGGCCGCGATGTCGCCGGTCAACTCAACCTGCGGCCGGTAGTCCCGATCGATATCCGCATGAACGGCGTCGATGTGGACGAGGGGACGCGTGCGTCCCCTATTCCAGAGGCCGGGTTCGTATTCGACGGGGTTGTACCCGACGGTGACGACCACGTCGGCCGCATCCAAGAGCCTGTCGGCGGGCTGGTTGTGGAACAGGCCGACGCGGCCGCCGAAGCGGTCGAAGAGCTCTCGCGGCACGATCCCGGCCCCCTGGTACGTGCACACGACGGACAGCTTCGTTTCGGCCAGGAGGGCGCGGACGGCTTCCGCGGCGCGGGGCTGACTCGCGAGCAGGCCGAGCAACAGGAGGGGCTGCTTCGCGCCGTCGATCAGGGCCGCGGTCGCTGCGATCGCCTCGGCGTCCGCGGGGCCGAGCCGTTCCGGTGCAACCGGCGTGAGCACGTCGCCGTCCGCTGCTCCCGACATGATGTCCTGCGGGGCGCTGATGAATGCCGCACCCGGCCTCCCCGACTCGGCGGTGCGGAAGGCGTTCGCGACGACTTCCGACACAGCGTCCGGGGAGTCGATCTCGGCGCTGAACTTCGTGACGGGCCGGAACAGGTTCACCGTATCCATGCTCTGATGGATCTGTTTCA
>JAXDKX010000225.1:0-2574 GCA_034666905.1 Chloroflexota bacterium
CGACCTGGGCTCGCAGTCCATCGGCGAGCGCGACCCGCGGCCGCCAGCCCAGGATTTCCCTGGCCCGGCTCAGATCCGCACCGGTGTCGCGGACATCCCCGGCCTGCAGCGGGAGCCGCCGAACGTCGAGCGGCTTGCCCAGGATCTCGCCAAGGACCCGGAGCACATCAAGGACCGTCGCCCGGGATCCGCCACCGACATTGAAGATCCGGGCGCCCGCGTCCGGAACGGTCCCCGCGCGAATGGTGGCGTCGACCGCGTCCGACACATAGGTGAAGTCGCGCGACTGCTCGCCATCGCCATAGAGCTCGATCGGCTCGCCGCGACGAGCCGCCGCGATGAACCGGGAGAACGCCATGTCCGGCCGTTGCCGGGGCCCGTAGACCGTGAAGTAGCGCACGCACCGAGCGTCCAGGCCGAACGAGCGTGCGTAGGCCATGACCAGCTGCTCCGAGCAGAGCTTGGTGACGCCGTACGGCGACGATGGCCGCGGAATGGAATCTTCGGGCGTGGGATAGCGGTCGGCATCGCCATAGACGGACGAGGATGACGCGAACACGATTCGCCCCGGAGCTCCGCGCATGGCCTCGAGGAGGCGCTGCGTCGCGACGATGTTGTTGCGGACGTAGTCCGCGAACCCCGCTCCCCAGCTCATGCGAACTCCGGGCTGACCAGCGAGGTGATAGACGCAGGATGCCCCGGCCACCAGGTCGGCGCCGTCCCGGGCGAGATCCAGGGACTCGAACCGGAAGCGCGGGTCGCCCACGAGCCCGCCCAGGTTCGAGCGCTTCAGGGCCGGGTCGTAATAGTCGGTGAAGCAGTCAACGCCGATGACGTCTTCCGCGGTCGTGTCGAGCAGGCGCCGTGCAAGGTGCGACCCGATAAAACCGGCAACACCGGTGATGACGACCGTCATGGGCGGACCGTCACGACACCCGCACGGCGGCCGCGGGAGACGATGGCTGGCGGCGCATCGTGCCGATGCGCACGAGCTCGAGGCCGGCCTCCGCCGCCCGGGTCGCGTCCCAGGCGTAGCGGCCATCGACGAGGAGGGACCCGCGCATCAAGTTTGCGGCTCGCTCGAAGTCCAGGTCCACCACCTCCGGCCACTCGGTGCAGAGCACGGCCGCATCGACGTCTCGAAGGGCCTCGTACGGATCAGCGACGAGCGACAGCTGCGCATCGCCGGCCGGCAGATGGTGACGCTTCACGGCGGCGTCCCACGCCACGACGTCGACGCCGGAGATCAGCAGGTCCCGCGCGACCTTGAGACCGGGACTCTCGCGGACGTCATTGGTCCCGGGCTTGAACGCGATGCCGAGGATGGCCACGCGCCGGCCGCTCAGGCCATTCAGCCCGTCGGTGAGCGCTCTGATCAGCCGGCGGCGTTGGAGCTCGTTGACCTCCTGCGTCGCTCGCATGAGCTCCATCGGTGCGTCGGCGGCACTCCCCAGGCTGATCAGGGCCGCGACATCCTTGGGCAGGCAGCTTCCCCCGTAGCCCACGCCCGGGCGCAGGTACCGGGAGCCGATGCGGGGATCCATGCCGACCGTCTGCAGCATGACCAGCGGGTTCGCACCCTCATGCTCGGCCAGCCTGGACAGCTCGTTGGCGAACGAGACCCGCATCGCGAGGAAGGCGTTCGAAGCGTACTTGGTCAACTCGGCCGTACGCGAGTCGGTGACGATCACCGGCGCCGATGTAAACGCCATGAGATCGCGGAGCCGGTCGGCCGCGCCGGCGTCCTCCGTCCCGATCAGGATGCGGGACGGTTCACGGAAGTCGTGGAGGGCGCTGCCTTCCTGCAGGAACTCCGGGTTCGAGGCCACGAGGACCTCACCGCCGACCAGCCGCTCGATCTCCGCCTTGGCCCACTGCGAGGTCCCCGGCGGGACCGTGCTGCGGATGACGATGACGCTCTCTGCCGTGACCGGGTCCGGCCCGCTGGCGATCCAGGTCAATGCCTCGCGGAGGAAGGACAGGTTCGGGTAGCCCGCATCGCCCTGGGGGGTCGGGACGGTGAGGAACGTGAACGCAGCCGGGGACCATGGCTCCTCGCGAACATCGTGGAATGTCAGGCGGTCCGCTGCGGCCTTCGCCGCCTCGTCAAGTCCCGGTTCGAGGATGGGAAAGGTCAGCGCGCGACAGGCGGCGATCCGCACCGGATCGATGTCGTAGGCGCGGACCCGAAAGCCCTGCTCCGCCAGGCCGACGGCGGTCACCAGCCCGACGTATCCGCAGCCGACGACGGCGATCGATTCCTGGTGTTCCATCAGGCCGCCCAAGCGTCACGTTCGAGAGGCATCTGACAGGGCTCCTGTAGCAAGGGGAGGCACAGATGGCAGCGTGGTGTCGTCAGTGTGGAAAGGCATCGGCCGCCAACGCCCAGCTGGCCGAACCAGGCGCGTCAGCCGGTGGATCGGTCCAGCCAATGGCTCGTGCACTATACCCGGAGGTCGCCGTGCGTCGGTGTCGGAGCGCACCGCTATCAGGTTCCCGGACCTGGCTGGCGCTTTCAGGTCCCGGCCGATGGCCGTACCATCGGGTCATGTCCCGTATTTCGTCACGCATCCG
>JAXDKX010000226.1:0-11131 GCA_034666905.1 Chloroflexota bacterium
CGGGCACGAGATCACCGCGGTCGAGTCGATGGGCAAGAACCTGCTGATCCGCTTCGACAATGGCCTCGAGATCCGGACGCACCTGCGGATGAACGGATCGTGGCATCGCTACCGGCCAGGCGAGACGTGGCGTCGGCCACCGGCCCGCGCCCGCCTGGTCATCGAGGTCCCGGGCGCCGTCGCCGTCTGCTTCGATGCCCCGGTCGTCGAGCTCTTCGAGCAGCGCGTGGAAGCGCTTCATCCGTCGCTCGGCAAGCTCGGGCCAGATCTGCTCTCGCCGGCATTCGATGCCGCCGAAGCGCTGCGACGGCTGCGCGATCCGGCGCGGGCGAAGATGCCCGTGGCGGAGGCGCTGCTCGATCAACGGGCACTCGCGGGCATCGGCAACATCTACAAGAGCGAGGTGCTGTGGATCGAGCGAGCCTCGCCGTTTGCAGCCGTCGCCGACCTCGACGACGCGGACCTCGCGCGACTCGTCGATACCGCCCGGCGCCTGCTGCTCGCGAACGTCGATCGCTCGCGCGGCCCCGAGCGCGTCACGACGCAAGGGGACAGGGCTGCCGCCGGTGCGCTCTACGTGTACGGCCGGGCAGGGCGTCCATGCCGTCGCTGCCGGACACCGATCGCCCGTGCCCGCCAGGGGGCCGACCTGCCTCGAATGACGTACTGGTGCCCCGCATGCCAGCGAGTCGACGCGCTAGCATCGAGCGAACGTGTGTGAGCATTTCATCGCCCGGGCCGCGGACTCATTCCGGCTCGACGATCTGTGGCCCTTCACCGAACGGCTCGAACGGTTCGGCATCGCCGGGTTCGGCTGGGGAGCCGCGTGGCTCCGGCCGGGCGGCGGCCTCGACTCGTACCGGGACGTCCGTGCCTTTCGCGATGATCCGGGCCGTGAAGGGGTCGGTGCGACCGAGACGACCGCCGCGCTCGTGCACCTGCGGCGACCCTCGCGGCTGTCGACCCTGACCCAGGCCGATACGCAGCCATTCGACGATCCGGCGGGGCGGTTTGCCTTCAGCCACAACGGGGAGCTGCGCGACTACAAGGGCCTGCGCGCCGCGTTCCGCATCCAGGGCCGGATCCACGGTCGCGCCGACACGGAGGTCGGGGAGCGCTGGCTCGAGGATGCCTGGCGTCCTGACGAGCCCGTCGGCCACCTGCTGGCCTCGCTCCACGACCGATTTGGCGGGCAGGCCAACCTGGCCGTGCTGGCAGCCGACGGAACGCCGTCCCACTACGCCGGCAACGGCGAGAACCCGGTCTTCTCGTTCCGCCTCGGTCGGATCGGTCTCGTCTCGACCGGGATCTACTCCCTCGACCGATCCCTCTTCCGGTTCGTGGCGCCCGGCGCGACGGACCGTCGCTTGATCCGGACACGATCCACGGTCAGCCTCGATCGCGACGGGGGGCTTGCGCCCGACGCGTAGCATGGCCGTGCACGATCGCCCAGGAGGAAACCGGCGGTAACAGCGCGTCGTCACACGCGTCTCTACGCCGATATCCCCGGATCGTGGAGGGAACGGACGACCATGCACGCTGCGAATGCGGTCGAGCCTGTCGAGGGTGCCGGCGACGGGCGACCCACCGCGGTCCTACCGGTGAGCCAGCTGTTCCAGCTGTCGGTCTACTGGTTTGGCATCAACTCGATCTGGGGCGCCATCGATGGCGTCGTCCTTCAGAAGCGCGTGCCCGAGCTGGTGGATCCGGGGACCGGTGGCACCGCTCTGGCGGTCATCAAGGTCGTGGCGGTCCTGATGGCGATCGTCATCCAGCCGACGATCGGCTCGATCAGCGATTACACGATCTCCCGGTGGGGACGGCGCAAGCCATACATCCTGATCGGCGCCGTGCTCGACGTCGTCTTCCTGATCGGACTGGCGACCTCGCAGACCTACATCTCGGTGCTGGCCTTCCTCGTGCTGCTGCAGTTCAGCTCGAACTTTGCGCAGGGGCCATTCCAGGGCTACATTCCCGACCTCGTGCCGGGAGGCCAGGTTGGCCTGGCCAGCGCCCTCGTCGGCGTGATGTCGGTGCTCGGCGTGATCGCCGGACAGACCCTCGCCTCGACCGGAATCTCGAGCACCCCGGGGGTGCCCGACGACTTCACGATCCCGACGATCGCGGTCGGCCTGATCGAGCTGGCGACGGCGATCGGCACGATCGTCTGGGTCCGGGAGGGCAGGGCGGCCAAGGACCGCGGCGGGCGGAGCTGGCGGTCGATCGCCGGCGAGGCGTGGGGCATGGACGTCTTCCGCGAGCGCAGCTTCGTCTGGCTGGTGGCCTCGAGGCTCTTCTTTCTGATGGGCGTCAGCGTCATCTACAACCTCAACGTGATCTACCTCGAGCGCTCGATCGCGCTGAGCCCGGCGGAGCAGAAGTTCTGGATCCCGATGACGAGCGTGGTGATCGGTGTATCGATCCTGCTGAGCACGCTGCCGGCCGCAAAGCTGTCCGATCGCTTCGGACGAAAGCCGGTCATCTACCTCGCCTGCGTGATGGGAGCGGTCGGCATGACCAGCCTGACGCTGGCCCCCGGCGTCCTGCTGGCCGAGGCCGGCATCCTCCTGGTCGCAGTCGGGGCCGGCGCGTTCCTGGCGGTCGACTGGGCGCTGATGACGGACATCATTCCCAAGGCGTCGTCGGGGCGCTACATGGGCATGAGCAACGTCGCGACCGCGTCGGCGGGGGCGCTCGCGCTGGTGGTTGGCGGCCCGATCGTCGACGTGATCGGGGGCGCCGAGGAGACCGGAGCAGGGCCGCGGGCCGCGGTCGCGGTCGGCATCTTCCTGTTCCTCGTGGCGGCGGCGTTGCTCAGGCCGGTCGACGAGCGACGGCGCGAGGATCGCCTGGGTGCGACGGAACCTGCGCCCGTCGCCCCGGAGGCCGCGCTGCCCTAAGCCGGCCGAGGTTCCGTACCGGCGACTCGACGGTCCTGGTGTTTGGTGCCGCGGGGCACCAGGCCGTTGCCTTGGCGCACCGGAGGCCCCAGACTGCAGCTTTCCGTGGTCCAGAAGGACGCGCGGCCTCGCACAGGAGGATTGGCATTCATGGCTTTTGGTCCCAGACCCTCGCGTCGCGCCCGACACCTTGTTCTCTCGGTCTCATTCCTCATCATCGCTTCGGTATTCGCCACGGGCACGACGGACGCGAACGGCGTCGTAACCTCGGTTGCGGGAGCGGCCCCGATCACGAATTTGACACCTGAGGAGACGCCTGTTGAGTCGCCGACCCCGACGCCGACACCGGAGGAGTCGCCGACGCCAACACCAACTCCGCCAGTGATCCCGACACCCACGCCGACGCCAACGCCACCGACGACACCGACACCGACCCCGACGCCGCCGGAGGTCCCGACGCCAACACCGACTCCGGCCGCGACGCCCACGCCGACTCCCAGTCCCACGCCAACTCCCGCTCCGACGCCCAGCCCGACACCGACGCCCACGCCGAACGGCCTGGTGGCGGGAGTCACCGGGACGCCCGCCGGCAGCGTGCTTCCGGCAACCGACGCGTCGACGGGTTCCGCGGGTCCGTCCCGCGGCACCTGGCAACTGATCCTGCTGGCCCTGGCTGGCGTGCTTGCGGCCGTCTACCTGCTGACCTCCGACGAGTCAAAGGTTCGTCGCCGGAAGCGCTGAAACGGCGGGGCCCCACGGGTTCCGAAACCAACCTCGAACGACCGGATCCCTCGTGTGGTCCGGTCGTTCGTTTGTCGTCAGGGGGTGGGCCTCGCGGCCCGCGCCCGGATCCCGGTCGCGGCCCGACGCCAGGTGGCCGGGCGCAGGCCGGCCAGGGGGTCGAGCGCCCGGTAGAACCATGGGACGAACGCCCATGCAAGGACGAGGTAGTCGAGGCGGACGGGCCTTGCCCCGAATCCGAAGAGCGCCTGGAGCTGGATGATCGTGAGCGGGAGGGTGACGAGGCTCAGGCCGACGGATACGGCCAGCCAGACGAGGCCCCACAGCCTCGCCCTGGGTGCCAGCACCAGCCAGTGGACGGCGGGGACCCATTTCATCCAGGTCGCGAGCGCCCAGAGGAGGCCGCCGACCCGTGGACCCGTGAATTGGGCGGCCCACAGCATCAGCGTCAGCTGGAGGTTGATGTTCCCAGTATCGAGGTTTGCCCCGAACGGGAAGGCGAGGGCGGCCACCAGCACGGCCGTGGTCAACGGCCGCCGCCGGTAGGCCCAGTCGATCGTCCAGAGCACGAGCAGGATCGTCCCGACCCGCCAGGCGAACCAGGCAACGTCCCAGGGCAGGACTGCCCAGGGAACGAACAGGGGCAGCATCCACGGGGCGTAGACATACGGCAGGAACGGCCCCGTTGGGTGGTAGGGATCGCCACCGTTGAGCCAGATTCGGACGCCTGCCCAGTAGGCCCGGGCGTCGGCGCCACCCGCCTCGCCACGGGCCATGAGCCCGGACAGGATCAGGGCGAAGGTCAAGCTCAGCAGGATGATGGCTGCGATGCGCCGCGGGTCGTGCAGCCGCGATACCTCGCGACGGAGCGCCCGGCGGAAGACGCCCGCCCGCCGCCGCGTGCCGCGATCGAGCATGTCGGACAGGTCGACGACGATCCTGCCTCGCCCACGGGCCTGGCCCGGGACGGGCCGCAGACTGGGCCGATCCTCCGAGTCGCTCATCGTCCGGCATTCTCGCACGCCGCGATGAGCCGGCCGGACGGCCGACCGGACTGAGCGGTGCCGCCGTTATACTCGGCCCGGAAATGCCCGATGGAACCGTCATCATCATCGGTGGCGCGGAGGACAAGGTCCGGGACCGCGTCATCCTGAGCCGCTTTGTCACGCTGGCCGGCGGGCCCGACGGGACGATCGCCGTCATCAGCACGGCGTCGTCGCTCGGTCTCGAGGCCGGCGAGCGCTATCGCGCGGTCTTCGCGGAGCTCGGTGTCAAGAAGGTCCGCCCGCTTCACGCGATGACGCGGCCACAGGCCAACGACGAGACCGCGGCGATGACCGTGCGCGACGCGACGGGCATCTTCCTGACCGGCGGAAACCAGCTGCGGCTCTCGTCGACGATCGGAGGGACACGCCTCGCCGACGCGATCCTGGAACGATTCCAGCACGGCGCGGTCGTCGCCGGGACGTCTGCCGGCGCATCGGCCATGTCGAGCCACATGATCGCCTTCGGGGCCTCGGGCGCCACGCCCAAGCATCGAATGGCCCAGATCGCTGCTGGCCTGGGGGTCCTCCCCGGGGTGATCATCGACCAGCATTTCCAGCAGCGCAACCGGCTCGGCCGCCTGCTCAGCCTGATTGCCCAGAACCCGAGCCTGCTCGGTCTCGGCGTCGATGAAGACACGGCGGGCGTGGTCGGTCCGGACCACGTGATGGAAG
This sequence comes from Chloroflexota bacterium, assembly GCA_034666905.1. GTDB lineage: Bacteria > Chloroflexota > Limnocylindria > Limnocylindrales > CSP1-4 > SPCO01. The sequence goes on from JAXDKX010000226.1 coordinate 5,360, forward strand.
TGATCGGCCGTGGCTCGATCACGGTCGTCGACGGCTCCACCTCCGAGACGGACGCGTGGGAGATCCACGGTCATCGGCCGCTCATGATCAGCGGTGTCGTTCTCCACTCGCTGCCAGCCGGCTATCGCTTCGACCTGCGCCGACGCGAACGCGTCGCCACCCCGGCCCTGCACGCCCTCCCAGGGGCCGAGGCAGCTTCCAGCTAGCGCCTGTCCCGCGGCCGTGGCCGCCCACCGAGGAGGATCCCGTGAGCCAGGCCGTTTCCGCGTCCGGCGCCCGCAGCAGCACCCGCCGCCGTGCGGCCGCGGCGCCGTCCGGGCCAGCACCGACACTGCGGATCCTCGAGACCCGGGTGCTGCGAGGCCCCAACTACTGGGCGCGCGAGCCCGTCGTCCGGCTCCTCGTCGACCTGGGCGTCCTGGAGCAGTACCCGACCAACAAGCTGCCTGGCTTCACCGACGCCCTGGTCGCCCTGCTCCCGACCCTCGAGGATCACGCGTGTTCGCTTGGACGGCGCGGCGGCTTCATCACCCGTCTGCGCGACGGAACCTGGACCGGCCATGTCGCCGAGCATGTCGCCCTCGAGTTCCAGAACCTGGCCGGCACCGACGTCCGCCACGGCAAGACCCGCGGGGCCGGACCGGTCGGCCAGTACAACTGCATCTACGAATACCGCGAGGAGCAGGTTGGCCTCGAAGCCGGGCGGATGGCCGTTCGCCTCGTCAATCACCTCGTCGCCCCCGACGACCCCGAGGTCTTCTTCGACTTCGCGCCGGAGCTGGAGCACCTCATCCGGGTCGCCGAACGGCAGGCATTCGGGCCATCGACCCAGGCGCTGATCGACGAAGCCGTCAGCCGCGACATCCCGTTCATCCGGCTCGATCGCCACTCGCTGGTGCAGTTCGGGCACGGCGTCCATCAGCAGCGAATCCGGGCCACGATGACCTCGCGCACGTCGGCCATCGGCGTCGACGTGGCCTCCGACAAGAGCCTGACCAACCAGCTCCTCGATTCCGCCGGCCTGCCTGTCCCGAGGGCCGAGGTCGTCGACAGCGTCGCGGCAGCGCTGACCGCGGCGCGCCGGCTCGGCTTCCCGTGCGTGGTCAAGCCGCTCGATGGCAACCACGGTCGCGGCGTCCACCTCGACCTGCGGTCCGAGGAGGCGGTCGCGGCGGCCTATGCCGGGGCACTCCGCGAAAGCCGGGCCGGCGACGTGATCGTCGAGTCCTATGTCGCGGGCAACGACTATCGATGCCTGGTCATCGGCGGCAAGGTGGCGGCCATCGCCGAGCGGGTCCCGGCCTCCGTCACCGGCGACGGCGAGCACTCGCTCCGCGAGCTGGTGGAGATCGCCAACGCCGATCCGCGACGCGGCATCGGCCACGAGCGGGTCCTCACCCGGATCAAGGTCGACGAAGCCGCGGAGGCGCTCGTTCGCGCCCAGGGGTTCGCGCTGGACGACGTCCCACCAGTTGGGACCAGGGTCAAGCTGGCCCTGACCGGGAACATGTCGACTGGCGGGACCTCGATCGATCGGACGATCGAGGCGCACCCGGACAACGTCGAGATCGCGGAGACGGCGGCGCTGATCGTCGGCCTGGACGTGGCCGGGATCGACTTCATCTGCCCGGACATCGCCACCCCCGTCCGCGAGACCGGCGGGGCGATCGTGGAGGTCAATGCCGCTCCAGGCTTCCGGATGCATACCCACCCGACCGAAGGCGAGCCCCAGTACGTGGCCCGGCCCGTCATCGACTCGCTCTTCCCCGCCGGATCGTCCGCCCGGATCCCGATCATCTCGGTGACCGGCACCAACGGCAAGACGACGACCGTCCGGATGGTGTCGCACATCCTCAAGCTCATGGGCCGGCGGGTCGGGATGACCTCGACTGACGGCATCGTGATCGATGGCCGCCTCATCCGGAAGGGCGACATGAGCGGCCCCCGGTCGGCCCAGATGGTCCTCCAGAATCCGACGGTGGATACCGCCGTCTTCGAGGTCGCGCGCGGCGGCATCCTGCGCGAAGGCCTCGGTTACGACCGCAATGACGTCGCGGTCGTAACCAACGTGACCGCCGACCACCTCGGCCTGGGCGGGATCACGACCATCGGCCAGCTGGCCAACGTCAAGGGCGTCGTGGTCGAAGCCGTGCCGCGGTCCGGCACCGCCGTCCTGAACGCCGACGACCACCTCGTCTACCGGCTCGGCCGGCACTGCGCGGGGCGAGTTGTCCTGTTCAGCATGGCGACCGCGAAAGGCGAGGATGGCTTCGACCGCGTCGACGGCCACACGAGCCGCGGTGGCGCCGCGTTCTGCCTGGAGCCGTCGGCCGAGGGTGAGCTGATCGTGCTCCGGCTCGGGTCGCGAACGATGCCCGTCCTGTACACCCACCTCATCCCCGCCACCTTCGGCGGCCGGGCCCGCATGAACGTGGCCAACGCGCTCGCCGCGGCCGCCGCCGCGTGGGCCGCCGGCGCCCACCTTCACGACATTCGACAGGGCCTGCGCACGTTCTCGACGTCCTTCTTCCAGGCCCCCGGACGCCTTAACCTGCTCGACGTCCACGGCGTCCGCCTCGTCATCGACTACTGCCACAACGTCGACGGGATGCGCCAGCTGGCCGATTTCGTGGGCCGGATGATGGTCGACTCGCAGACCCGGGCGGGGCGGATTGGTGCCGCAGCCGGAACGGGAACCCGATCGGGCCGGGCGATCGGCGTGCTGGGGATCCCCGGCGACCGTCGCGACGAGGACCAGCGTGAATATGGCGCGGTCGCGGCCGGGGCCTTCGACGAGATCATCGTGCGCGAGGACAAGAACCTGCGCGGTCGCGCGCCGGGGGAGACCGCCGCCAACGTCATCGAGGGAATCCGCGCGGCGCGGACTGCGGGCAGCGCCCGGACCGTGCGCGCGGACAAGGTCCTCGACGAGGGGAACGCGGTCCGGACCGCGCTCCGCCGCGCCGTGCCTGGTGATCTCGTCGTCTGTTGCGTCGACGACGCGATTGGCGTCTACCGCGAGGCGATGTCGGCGTCCGGCGCATCGCGCGGTGGCACGGCCTTCACCGATCCGGGCGAGCTCGAGGCGCCCGAAGGCTGACGTCAGCCGCGGCGGGGCCGCTCCTGCAGGCGAGGGATGAGCTGGCCGAGCTCGCTGGCGACATCGACCGGGCGAGCGCCAACGCCCGCCAGCAGCTCGTACACCGCGTCACGCTCCTCGTGGCACATCAGCACGATGACCCGCGGAGCATCGGATCGCCCGCCGTTCGCCTCGGTCCCGGGTGCGCCGTTCAGCTCGGCCTGCAACGCCTGCGTCTCGTTCCGGTAGATCGGCACCTCGTCGGCCGGGATGCCGCCGGCCACGACTCCCGCCAGCAGCTCGCCGACGACCGATTCCGCGGTCCGTCCGCGGAGGTACCGGAGCGTCTCCTTGATCGCCACGCGCTGGGCGCGCTGGGCGGCGATTCGGCCGATCCCTCGCAGCGTGTCGTCCGGCCGATCCCCGGCCGTCCCGATGATCATGGTGATCGGGGCCGCTCGTCCGGCAGCGCCTGCCGCGATCCCCTCGGCCACGTCGAGGATCGCCGCGATCCCGGCCTCGTTGTGGGCGAAGTCCACGATCACGACCTTGGATCCCAGGCGGAACAGGTTGAGGCGCCCGGGCGAGCGCAACGGGTCCGGCGCAAAGTCACGGAGCCCATCGCGGACCTGCCCGAGCGTCGCGCCCATCCCCCGGGCGCCGCCGGCCGCGGCGAGGGCATTGGCCACGTTGTGGCGGGCGAGGCCCCCGATCGTGATCGGGACCCGGATGACCTCCACGATCCGGTGCTCATCGGGACCATTCGCCTCGACGATCACCCCGTCGTGCACGAAATAGGCCCGCCCACCGCCCGCGAGGTGGCGCCGGATCGTCCGCGAGCTGCGGCCGGCCAGGCTGAACAGGGCAACCGGGGCCCGCACCCGCCTCGCGACGGCCGCCACGAGCGGGTCGTCGGCGTTCAGGACCACCCAGCCCGACGGTCGGGTGATCCGGCAGATCGTCGACTTCACCTCGGCCAGCTCGGGCAGGGTGTGGATCCCCTGGAGGTCGAGGTGATCGGACGAGACGTTGGTCAGCACGCTCGTCTCGTTCGATTCGTAGCCGACGCCGCGCAGGACGATGCCGCCCCGGGCCGTCTCGAGCACCGCCACGTCGAGGTCGTGGCGGGCAAGGATCTGCTGCGCCCCGCTGGGCCCGGTCCAGTCGCCTGGCTCGACCATCCGCTCGTCGACGAGCACCCCGTCGGAGGTCGTCGTCCCGACACGCTTGCCGGCGCCAAGGAGGATGTGGGTGATCAGGCGGGTGACGGTGCTCTTGCCGTTCGTCCCGGAGATCGAGGCGATCGGGGTCACCCGATCCGCGTCGCGGATCCAGGTCGGCGGCGTGGCACGTGACTCGGCCAAACGGGCGCTCCACCGGGCGACCAGGCGCTCCTGGCTGCCGGTGAGGCGGGCTGTCCGGGATGACGAGACGTCGCGGCCAGCCAGGGCAACCGCCGCCTCGGCCAGGGTGAGGGCACGCTCGGCACCGAGCCACGGGAATGTCACGATCCAGTGGCCCGGGTCGGACGATCGATGGACGGCGAGGCCTCGCCGTCCCTCGCCATGCCCGGCGCGCAGGCGACGAATCCAGGCGACCACATTCGCGATGCCGTCCGGCCACTCCCGGGCCGGCACATCGGCCCCCAGCAGGACCAGGGCGTGGCGGGCCGGATCGCGCTGGCCGTAGAAGGTTCGCCGCTTGCCGACGGCGAACTCCATCTTCACCACCGGCTCCAGCCGGTAGACGTTGGGCCCTTCCAGGAGGCGGGTCTCGACCAGTCGCACGATCCGGGCAGGATAGCAAGCAGCCACGGGCTAGACTTGGAGGGCATGGATGCCCTGACGGTCACGCCGCCCGCGGCCGAGCTCGAGCGCCTGCGGGCCAGCATCGCGGCGGATCTTCCCGACTACCTCGCGAACCTGGAGCGCCTGGTCAATGTCGACTGCGGGAGCTACACGCCGGCGGGCGTCAACGAGGTCGGGCGCTGGACCGGGGACTTCCTGGCCCGACTCGGGGCGTCGGTCGAGTTCCGGCCCGATCCGGCCGCCCGCCTCGGCGACACGATCGTGGCCACGTTCGACGGGCAGAGCGGCGGACCGCGGGTCCTGCTGATCGGGCACCTCGACACGGTGTTCGACCCCGGGACGGCCGCCGCCCGCCCGTTCCGGATCGAGGATGGGGTCGCCTATGGGCCCGGCGTGACCGACATGAAGTCCGGACTCCTGGCCGGCCTCCATGCGCTCAGGGCTCTGATGGCCGAGCGAGGCGGGCTGCCGTTCGAGCGCCTGGTCTACCTGGCCAACCCGGACGAGGAGATCGGGTCGCCAACCTCCACCCCGCACATCCGGACGCTGGCGGCCGGGATGGATGCCACGCTGGTGCTCGAATGCGCTCGCGCGAACGGCGACATCGTCTCGGCGCGGAAGGGCATCCTCGACCTTCGGATCGAGGTCCGAGGCCGGGCCGCGCATGCCGGGGTGGAGCCCGAGAAGGGCCGCAGCGCGATTCTGGAAGCCGCCCGGATCGTGCGCGAGCTCCATGCCCTGAACGGCCGGTGGCCCGGCGTCACCGTCAACGTTGGCGTGATCGGCGGCGGAAGCCGGCCGAACGTGGTCCCGGAGCGCTGCTCGCTCGAGGTCGACGTTCGCGGCACGTCCAGATCCGCGCTCGAGGCCGCCGAGACCGAGATC
>JAXDKX010000227.1:0-8860 GCA_034666905.1 Chloroflexota bacterium
GGGTCGCCGCGAGCTGGCATCGGCGCGGAACTGGGTGGCGGGCATTGGGCGCCGCCGCTCCGCCACGGCCCCACGCACGGCGACGGGCGCGAGCCTCCTGGCGGCGCGTGGTCGGGCCGGTGGTAGTGACTCGCGCGCAAGGCTGCGGCCGACGTCCCTCGAGCCAGACGCGCCAAACCAGGCCCCGGTCACGCCCCTCGCCACCTCGCCGGGCGTATCTTCACCGGCCGCCGAGTCCGCGCGGTCGGTTCAGCCCACATCGCAGGCCCAGCCAGCGGCCCCCGAGCCGGGTGACACGATGGCGCGACTGCGCGAGGCCAAGCGTCGCAGCCGCGACCGCTGACCCGAGACGGCTGACCCGCGACCGCCCGTCCGGAATTCCGGTGGTAGCCTTCCGCCCGATGTTCCCCTCTCTTCGAGCCCTCGCCGGGGCCGTCCTGTGCGCCCTCGCGATCGCCGCATGCGGCACGGTCGAGACGACCCCACCGGCCCCGACCCCGGCCGATTTCGGCGGCATCATTGCCGAGTTCGCGAAACGCGGCGTCGTCGTCAGCCACGCGGTCTCGGGAGACGCCGGCTGCAAGGATCCGGTGCTCATCCCGACCGCGATCGGCTTCGATGCCAAGGGCCTCGACCAGGCAGCGACCGTGCGGATCTACCTCTACATCTTCAACAACCGGGCAGCCTTCGAACGCCTGCGCCCGTCAGTCGACGACTGTGCCCGTAGCTTCGTCACCGATCCGCAGACCTACCAGTCGATCGACCAGTCGCCATTCGTGGTCACCGGCCAGGGACCGTGGGGACCATCATTCGAAAAGGCGCTCCGGGATGGGTTGGCGATCGCCGCGGGCTCCGGAGGCTAGCCAGGCGGCCCGTCGCGGGGCGGCCCGTCGCGGGGCGGCCCGTCGCGGGGCGGCCCGTCGTCAGGCGGCCCGTCGCGGGGCGGCCCGTCCCCGGGGCGGCCCGTCGGTTCCGCCGCAGGCCCGTGGGGCAAGGGCCCTGTCCGGGTCGATTTGGGGATCCTTCCAACCAACCGGAACTAGCGCGCAGACCGCGGTGTGCCGGGAGCCGCACGAGTCAGCGTTCGATGCCACCTTTCCGGTGGAGGCGCGGCTCCATGGTCGGACGAGCGATTTCGGTGCCGGCGAGCCATGCGGTGATGCGACCGATCTGACGCGGCTCCAGGCTGTAGAGCATCACGCGACCATCAACGGGCGATCGGCTCGAGCGGATCAGGCCAGCGTCCTGCAGGAGGTGCAGCTGTCGAGCCGTAGCTGGACGACTCAGCCCGATTGCCTCAGCCAGGTTTGAAGGGCGATGCACGCTCAATGCGAGGGTAGCGATGATGCGCCGCCGCGTTGGATCGGCAAGCAGTTCGATTCCGGCGCCAATTCGCTTCGGCATCTCGCTCATTCCCGGGAGGATGCCCAGGTTGACGTACTTGCTGCTCACCCGCCTGTTACGGATCAGTCACGTGAGCATTCATCGTCCGATCAACGCGGTCGTTCCGCTTGGCTGGAACTATCCGAAAAGGGACCAGCAGGGACATGCGCCGCGAGAACACGCGGGGAGCCCCTGGCGTGGACCGGCTGGACAGATGGGCGGGACGGGAGCGCCGACCGGCGAATCGAACCGGGCTTCAGACGACTCGCAACCCCAGGATCTTTCGCGCGATCACGAGGCGCTGGATCTGGCTCGTGCCCTCCCCGATCTCGGTCAGCTTCGCGTCCCGGAAGAACCGCTCCACCGGGTATTCGGCCACGTAGCCGTAGCCCCCGTGGATCTGGATCGCATTGTTCGTGGCTCGCGAGCTGACCTCGGAGGCGAACAGCTTGGCCTGCGCTGCGGCCAGCCCGAAGTCGCGCTCCTGGTCCTTGAGCCATGCGGCACGCCAGACCAGCTGGCGGGCGGCCTCGATCTCGGTCGCCATGTCGGCGACCATGAAGGCCACCCCCTGGAACGTGCCGATCGCCCGGCCGAACTGCTCGCGCGTCTGGGCGTACGGAATCGAGGCGTCCAGCGCGGCCTGCGCCAGGCCAACGGCCAGCGCCCCGATGCTGATCCGCCCGCTATCGAGAATCCGCAGGAACAGCTTGAAGCCACCGCCCCGCTCGCCGAGCATGTTTGCCGCGGGAACCCGCGCGTCGTCGAAGATCAGCTCCCCGGTCGCAGACGCGTGCAGCCCGAGCTTCTCCTCGAGGCGACCGACGCTGAACCCGGGCGTGTCGGCCGTCACGATGAACGCGCTAATCTCGGGCGCGTCGTCGTCCCGAGTGCCGGTCCGGGCTGCCACGATGTAGGTGCCTGCCTGCCCGGCATTGGTGATGAAGCGCTTGCCGCCGTCCAGGATCCAGGTCCCACCGTCCGTACCCGCCTCGAATCGAGCCGTGGTCCGGGTTCCGCCCGAATCGCTGCCAGCGCCAGGCTCGGTCAGTCCGTAGGCACCAAGAACCTCGCCTGCCGCCATCGGAACGAGGAACCGCCGTTTCTGCTCGTCCGAGCCGGCCAGGTGGAGCGGCCCGCAGCCAAGGCTCGTATGGGCAGCAACGATGAGCCCCAGCGAACCCCACACCCGGCCGATCTCCTCGATCCCGATCGCATAGGCCAGCGTGTCGAGACCTGCGCCACCTTCATCTTCCGGGATCGGGATGCCGAGCCATCCGAGCTCACCGATCCTCTGCACGATCTCGGTCGGGAAGCGACGTTCGCGCTCGTGCTCGTCGACGATCGGGGCGACCTCGCTGACCATGAAATCCCGGATCGTGTCCCGGAGCAGCTGGTGCTCGGACGAGAGGTCGAAGTCCACGGTCGGAGCCTACACCTGGGCAGCGCCCGACCGTCGCTGGTGCTAGCCTGACGCCATGTCCGAGCCTCTCCTGTCGGCCGGGGCGGACCCCCGAATCTCGCCGCTGCCGACAGCCGTCCGCGGACCGTCCAACCTTCGCCGCGATCTGTTGCTGCGCCTGCGCGTGGACGGCCCCAGCTCCCCCGAGCAGCTCGCGACTCGCCTCGGTGCGAGCCGGACCGGTGTTCTCCAGCAGCTTCGAGCGCTCGAGGCGGCCCGGCTGGTCAGCCGCCAAACCGTCCGCCACGGCGTGGGACGGCCGCGGCACCTGTACGACGTGACGGCCGAGGCCCAGGACCTCTTCCCATCGAACTACGATGGCCTGGCGGCCGGGCTCCTCGCGGCGATCGAGTCGATCGGCGGGGAGGACCTGCTCGAACAGGTCTTCATCGCGCGCAGCCGGCAGTTGAGCAAGCGCGTCCGCCAGGACATGGCCGAACGGGTCGCCGAGGACGCGCCGCTGCTCGACCGAGTCAGGGAACTCGCCGTCATCCAGGCCGGGCATGGCTACCTCGCGGAAACCGAGGTAGCGACCGATGGAACCATCTGGTTGCAGGAGCACAACTGCGCGATCTTCCACGTGGCGTCGCACTCACCGGCCGCCTGCCAGGCGGAGCTGGAGCTGTTCACCGAGGTTCTCGGGGCCGATGTCGTTCGGGAGCAACACATCGCATCGGGCGATCGCTGCTGCTCGTACCGCATCTCGGCGCGATCCGGGGACTGATCTGGCCGGGGACTAGGCCTCTTCGCGCTCGACCACGCCCCGCGGCGCGGGCTGAAGCCGCGACGGCGGGACATCGGAGACGTTCGGCACGAACGACGCGGCGAGCGCGGTGGCGGCCGCGACCTCCTGATCCTCGACCGAGAGGATCCCGAGCCGGCCGAGCTGCGCCATCTCGTCGCGGATGTAGGTCTTCAGCATCTCCGGCCCGTCGGTGTTGATCGTGAAACGGATCTCGTTGCGCCGGAGCGTGTCGAAGATCCAGCGGAATTCCTCCCAGCCCGAGACAACGCGGGTGTTGAGGTTCGACGTGGGACAGATCTCGAGCACGATTCCGCGCTCGCGGATCATGCCCATCGCTCGCGGGTCGTAGGCCGCCTTGACCCCATGGCCGATGCGATCCGGTTCGAGCAGCTCGACCACTCGGGCGACCTCCTCGACCGGCCCGGCCTCGCCGGTGTGGACCGTCAGTCCGAGCCCGTACTGGCGAGCGCGCCGGAAGATGCGCCGGTAGTCCGCCACCCGGAAGGTCGCCGACTCCGGCCCGGCGATATCGACACCGACCACCCCCCGGTCGCGCCAGCCGATCGCCTTTTCCACGATGATCTCGTTCAGCTCGAACGGAAAGGCGCGATCGAGGCAGAAGATCAGACCTGGCTTGACCGGATACTCGAGGGTCGCGCGGTCCATCCCGCGGACAGCCGCCGCGATGATGTGGTCGAGGTCCTGCTCGCCACCGCGGTTCCGCTTCATCGGGTTGAAGCGGAGCTCCATGGTCGTGACGTTGTTCTTGCGATAGGCGCCGCCGATGACCTCGTAGACGGCCCGCTCCACGGCGATCGGCGAGCTCTGGATCAGCTCCGTCCAGTGGAACAGCTGCAGGTAGCCATCAAAGCTGCGGTTGCGCTTCTCGGACACCGTGATCGTGTCGCGGAACTCCCAGTAGTCGCGGGTCGGGAGCTTGATCCCCTGGGCGTGCGCGATGCTCCACATGATCGCGGGGGTCACCGCGCCGCCCAGGTGGCAATGCAGCTCCGCGAGCGGAATCTTCCGGGAGAGCTGGCGGACCATTGTCGGCAGGATAGCCGCTCGCCGGCCTCAGGTGCGTTCGGTCAGCTCGACGAGGGCGTCGTCCAGAGACAAACGGTCGAACCGGGCGTATTCGGGTTGTCGCCGACGCGGAGCCGGTAGACCGTCGAAGTGGGAGCCAGGTCTCCAACGGGTGCGACCAGGATCAAGCCGGGAACGTCGCCGCTGGCTGTCAGGACAGGCTGCTCCTCAGACCGGCTGAACTCGAACAGCACCCGGGCCGTCACCTTGGACGGCGGCGCATCAACCGGCCGCGCCATTCCGACGATCCCAGAGAGGCCGTCCACGCGGACGCCATCGCAGCGCACGAGGTCACGAACAGGGAAGCCGGTCGTGCCATCCGGCTCTGGACGCAAGAGTCGAATCGCGACCGATCTCGGCCCACCCTCGAGCGGCTCGGCCGTTCCCACGACGACACCGGACCTGCCGGCATACCGGGCGAAGGCTCGAGCCGCCGCCAGCAGTCGCGGCTGCTCACGAATAGGCCCCGGCCGCAGCTCGACGTGCCAGTTCCCGGTGTGGAAGCCCTCGGCGTCGGACCAGACGACCGTGAACCGGTACACGCCAGGTTCCCAGGCACCGCCACCGGGCGCGAGGAATCCGGCATACGATTTCTGGCTGGAACCTCCGAAGACCGTGACATCGGCCCGAGCCTGGAACGCGCTGTCCGGCGCGAGCCGGCCGACCGTCGCGTCCTTGATGAGGGATCCAGCGGCCAGCACCACGCCAAGTCCCGTCGCCCGTGGCAGGAACGCGGTCGCGACGTACGATCGAGGCGCTCGTCCGGTACCTGGATCCACGTTGAGCCAGGCACCGGCCTCGGTCAGGCCCGGCCCTTCGTCCGCCGGCAGCATCACCGCGGCACCATCGACCGTTGCAAAGAGACCAACGTCGAGCTGCGAGATCGGCACCAGCTCCGGGGCAACGAGCCCCTCCTGTTCAGCGGGAAGCTCGGAGAACTCCGGCACGATCGAGAACCGATTCGGGATCGTGACGCCAACGCGGAGGACGACGCCGTTCTCGAGGACGTCGATTCGATACCGGCCGGCGCCCCAGGCGGGCGCAGGCGAGCCAGCACTCGCAGGGCGGTACAGGAACGCTCCTCCGGACGGACCTGGATCGAGGGCCAGGGTATCCACCCATCGGAGTCCCTTGGGCTGGACCCTCCAGATTCGGGCGTCTATCGGCAGGTGGTCCGACGGGAACGTGATGCCGAGCGCGATGACCGTTCGGTCGTTTGGATCGATGTCGACGGTCGCAAGACCGTTGGCGTCATCGCCCGGAATCGGGTACCAGAGCTCCGCCAGGTGCTTGTTCGCGCCCACGGCGTCGTTGCTGGCCGGGCGATTCACGATCGCACGGACTCCCCACGCGTCGTGGCGGCTGATGACCGACCGGACGTCGCTCCAGGATGACGACGATGTCTCGCTCGAATCCACTGTCGCCGGCAGGCCCACGACGGCCGTGGCGTGTGGGCCGGTGAGCGAACCCGATGCGTTGGCGGTTGCTCCGGTTTCGGCCGCCGTTCCCGCCGGAGCGATCGCCGCGGGGCTCGACGCGGTGTCCCACGGCTTGAGAACCGCGGCGACGAGGCCAATCAGGACGACCAGGGCACCGATGGCGACCGGGTCGACGCCCCGTTGCCGGCGTGGACCCAGCTTGACCGGCTGGAACTCGACGCTCACCGCCGCACGGCAGGCTCAGCCCGCGAGCGGGACGACCCGTCCGTCGGAATCGATCGTGGCCTGGCGGCGCAATCGCTTCAGCTCGGCGCCCGGGACCTGATCGCGAGCGTGGTAGCTGGAGCGGACCATGGGCCCCGACTCGACGTGCTTGAAGCCAAGCGCGAGCGCCTCGTCCTTCATCTCGGCGAATTCGTCCGGATGGTAGTAGCGCTCCAGTGGCAGGTGCTTGAGCGATGGCCGCAGGTACTGGCCGATCGTGAGGATGTCGCAGTCGACCTCGCGCAGCGAGGCGAACGCCTCATGCAGCTCGGTGCGCTCCTCGCCGAGGCCGACCATCAGCGAGCTCTTGGTGTGGACGGGGTAGCCGAGCTCGCGCGCCATCGCCTTGGCGTGCTCGAGGACGCCCAGGCTGCGATCCCAACGTGCTCGCTTGCGGACCGGCTTCTGGAGCCGTCGAACGGTCTCCAGGTTGTGATTCAGGATGTCGGGCCGGGCCTCCATCACGAGTCGGAGCGCCTCCTCGTTCCCGTTGAAGTCCGGAATCAGGACCTCGATGCCCATCCCTGGGGAGGTTCCCCGCATCTGGCGAATCGTCTCGGCGAAGGCGCTTGCCCCGCCGTCGGGCAGGTCATCCCTCGCGACGCTCGTGACCACGACATGTTCGAGGCCGAGAGCTCCAATCGCCTCGGCGACGCGGCGCGGCTCGTCGTCGTCGAACCATGTTGGACGGCCGGTCTTCACGGCACAGAAGCCGCACGCCCGGGTGCAGGTATCGCCCAGGATCATGATGGTTGCCGTTCGCTGGTCCCAGCACTCCCCGATGTTCGGGCACTGGGCTTCCTCGCAGACCGTGTTGAGGGAGAGGCCGCGGAGCAGGCCCTTGAGCTCGTGGTAGTTGTCGCCTGACGGCATCCGGGCCTTGATCCAGTCCGGGTGGCGCCGCAGGGGCACGACCGAGCCGCCCATCGCGATCGTCTCGGGGGCTGGAGCGTGGTGAGCGGACGAGCCGGGCGGAGAGAACATCGGAAGCTCGCGAGCCATGGCTGGAGTGTACGTCTCGTCCGAGCTCAGTAGACCGCGGTCTCTGGTCCGATTCCCTCGATCGAGGCCTTGATCGCTCGAAGGAACTCGGCGGCACCCGCGCCATCGTTGGCGCGGTGGTCGATCGCCAGGACCATGTTCATGATCGGGCGGATGGCGATCACGTCGCCCTCAGGCGTCTCGCGCACCACCGGTCGCTTGGTGATCGCCTCCATGGTCAGGATCGCGACCTCGGGGACATTGATGATGGGCATCGTCAGGTTCGATCCGAACCAGCCCGTGTTGTCGATGGTGAAGGTGCTGCCGCCGTAATCCTCGAGGCGGAGCTTCCCCGCACGGGCGCGGGCGGCGACCTCCGAGATGGCCACGTTGAGGCCATTGATCGATAGCAGATCCACGTCACGGATGACAGGCACGAGGAGGCCGTCGTCGACGGCGACCGCGACGCCCACGTGGATGTGCTTCTTGGCGAGGAGTCCGGCCTCGGTCCAGTGGGCGTTGAACGTCGGGTATCGGCGGAGCGCTTCGACGGTCGCCTTGATCACGAAGGGCACGTAGCTGAGCGAAACGCCCTCTCGCGCCTGGTAATCGCGTTTGTTGGTCTCGCGGACGCGCACCAGGGCGGTTGCATCGACTTCCATGTGCACATACGCGTGGGGCACCGCGAGGGCTCGGGTCATCTGCGCCGCGATCCCCTGGCGCATCCTGGTCATCGGCAGCAGGATCTCGTCGGCGCCGTCCGGGAAGACGACCGCCGGACCGGACGGTGATGGCGCGGCCGCCGGACGCGGCTGAGTCGAGGGAGCCGGGGCGGCCGTTGGTGTTGGCCCGGACGCCGCCGCCGCCGGCGCGGCGGTCCCTGTCCGAATGGCCTCGACGAGCTTGAGGACGTCCTCGCGGGTGATACGACCCCCACCGCCGGTACCGACGACCTGCGCCGCAGACAGCTCGTGCTCTCGAAGCAGTCGTCGGACGGCCGGGGTCATGCGGGCTTCCGGATCGGCCATTTCCGTGGGGCCGCGCTCATCTGATCCTGCCGGACCGGTGGCAGGGGAAGCTGCCGTCGGCGCCTGGGCTGCTGTCGGCGCCTGGGCTGCCGGTTCAGTCGCCGGTTCAACCTTGGGTGCCGACGCGCTCGGTGCCGCGGGCGCAGCGGCAGCGGCCGTCTCGGTCGAGGCCTTCGCGCTGGTTTCGGCGCCATCGTCTGCTGTCTCGATCACGGCGATTTCGGCGTTGTTCGGAACGATCGCGCCCTCTTCGGCGAGGATCTCGCGGAGGATGCCCTCGAACGGCGAGGGAACCTCGGCATTGACCTTGTCCGTGACCACCTCGACGAGCGGCTCGTACTTGGCAACGTGATCGCCAGGCTGCTTCAGCCACTTTCCGATCGTCCCCTCGGCGACGCTTTCGCCGAGCTGGGGCATCGTCACCTTGGCCACGGTCGCTGCTCCTTCGCGGTCTGGCCGCCGCGCGGCCATT
>JAXDKX010000228.1:0-3800 GCA_034666905.1 Chloroflexota bacterium
GGTCACAGACGGCCTGGATCTTCCGCGTCTTCTCGAGGACCGCGGCGGATGGGGCGGCGTAGGCGTATTTGGCGCCCGGGACGGCCCCCTTGGCCAGGATTCCCGACGCGAAGACCGCGCCGATGACGAACCCGACGCCACGCTCGACGCAGGCCGGGAACTCCGCGGAGAGGACCTCCTGGTCCAGGAGCGTGTAGGGCATGGCGACGAGGAAGGCGTTGATGTCGCCGATCTCGAGGAACCGGGGCATCAGCCCGAGGTCGTTGATCCCGGCGCCGATCGCGCCGATCTGGCCGCTCGACCGGAGTTCCTCGAGGGCTCGCCAGCCCGAGCGTTCCAGGTCGCGGAAGTGCGCCTCCATCGTCGGTGCATCGAAATACAGCCGGTCGAGGTCGTGGATGAACGCGACGTCGAAGCGGGTGATGCCGAGGCGCAGGCGGCTCCCCTCGACCGACCGCATGATCCCGTCGTAGGTGTAGTCGAAGACGACCTCGTTGGGGGCGCCCCCGAGCCAGGGCGAGCCGTCGAATCCTTCCGCGGTTGCCGGCCGAAGCCACCGACCGACCTTGGTCGAAAGCGCGAAGTCGCGGCGCGGATGATCCCGCAGTCCCGTGCCGGTCCGGAGCTCGGACAGGCCCCGGCCGTACCACGGGGCCGTGTCGAAATAGCGCACGCCGGCGTCCCACGCTGCCCCGAGCGTGGCCTGCGCGTCCGTCTCGGTGACACGCACGAACAGCTCGCCGATGGACGCGCCCCCGAATCCGAGCTCGGTCACCTCGACCGACGACCGGCCGAGTCGCCGCCGCGCCGTCACTTCCGCCATGGCTGGGTCTCCCCCACCTCGCCCCACGAGGGAATGGGCGCCTGGAGCGGGTCCTCGACCCAGCAGAAGCGCCCGTTGACGTCGGCGCCCTCGTCGCTCGTGAGGCGGAGCACGAGATCGACGGCTTTCTGCGGAGGATCGCCACCGGTCTCCTCGACCCATGCCGCCCATTGCCGGTAGGGCTCGGCCTCGGGGCCCATGACGGCAACGCGGTCGTGGATGTCCTGCCACATGTCGGTCTTGACGTCACCCGGGTGGATGACGTTGGCCGTCACGCCGGTGCCTTCGACCTCCGCGGCCACGTGACGCGTCAGCTGGTTGAGCGCGACCTTGGCGGTCGCATAGGCGCTGTTGAGCGGACCGGGCGGGTGGAGCGAGGCGGCAGACGTGACGTTGACGATCCGCCCCCAGCCTCCGTCCACCATCCCGCCGACAAAGGCACGGATGGTGAGGTATGGAGCGATCGCATCGGTCATCACCGTCTGGACCCACGCCGCCGGGTCGGTGTCGCGGATCAGCGCGATCGGCCCGAACACGCCGGCCGCATTCACCAGGATCGACGGGGCGCCGAGCTGGCTCTCGACGAACGTTGCCAGCCCGGCGATCGCGTCGGGGTCGCTGACGTCGGCCGGGCGACTGACCATCCGGCCGCCCTCGGAACGGACGATGTCGGCGGTTTCCGCGAGCTGCGCGGCGTTGCGGGCGACGCCGACGACCGGGTGGCCCCGCCGCGCCAGGGCGACCGCCACTCCCCGCCCAAGCCCTCGCCCGGCTCCCGTGACCACCGCGATGCGGCTGCGAGCTGCGTCATCCATGTCGACCTCCTGCCCGCGCTTGATTCACTCGGCGTTCGTCCGCAGGTTGAACACCTCGCGGAGCTCGGTCGAATCGACGATGCCCTCGCTGTTGAACTCCATCAATGGGTTCATGATCTCGCCCCACTTGTCGTGGATCCCGGAATGCCAGAGGCGATCCCACGCTTCCTCGTCGCGGATCTCGGAATAGAGGAACAGGATCGGATCGCGTTCGAAGATCGTGATCTGGGCGATGCCCTGCCGCTCGATCTCGGCGACCAGTTCCGGCCAGATCGCGTCATGATGCTGCTTGTACTCGGCCAGGCCACCTGGCTTGAGGCGCATCGTGAAGGCGCGATGGATCATGGCATCACCTCGTCGGCTGTGGCTGGGCTGGCCGGCTCGGACCCCGGTGGTCGGCCGGTATTGATGGCATGGAGCAGTCCGTGATCGTCGATCTCGCCACCCTTGACGTCGACCGCCAGCCGGCCGCGATAGAGGACGAGGATGCGATCGGCCAGGCCGACGATCTCGGGCAGCTCGGTTGAGCGGAAGAGGACCGTCCCGCCACCGTCGGCGAGATCGCGGATGAGCCGGTAGATCTCGCGCTTGGCGCCGACGTCGACGCCGCGCGTCGGGTCATCGAGCAGGAACACCGTCGGCGAGACCTCGAGCCACTTGCCCACCACGACCTTCTGCTGGTTGCCCCCGGACAGGCGTCCGACGATCGCGCCCGGGCCGTCGGCCCGGATCCGCAGGCCATCGATCTGGCGCCTGGCCGCCGCGCGCATCGCCCGCCGGTCCAGCCACGGCCGGCGGGAGGGCAGGGTGCCGACGGCGACCTGCGCGATGTTCGTCTCGATGGTCCGCTCGAGCATGAGTCCCTGCACACGCCGGTCGGCGGGGACGAGGCTGATGCCTCGCCGGGCCGCGGCGGTCGGGGAAGCGGGTGCGCCCAGCCCGTCGGCGAAGGCGATCTCGCCGGCGTCCGCGCGTCGCGTCCCGAAGAGGACCCCGAGGAGCGTCGCCGCTCCGGAGCCTTCCAGGCCGGCCAGTCCGATGATCTCTCCCCGACGCGCCTCGAATGAAACGTCCAGCAGCTCGTTGGCCACGGTCAGGCCACGGATGGTGAGACCCGCGGGCGTCGCGGCTTCGACGGCGGGCTCGGCCGAGACCGGGCGAGCCCGCGGCGGGAACAGTTGGGCCGGGGCCGTCCCGACCATGGCCTCGACGATGCGCGCCATGGTTGCGGCCGGGCGATCGACCGTCAGGACGATGGTCCCGTTGCGCATCACCGAGATCCGGTCCGCGATCTCGAACACCTCCTCGAGGCGGTGCGAGACGTAGATGATCGTGATGCCGTCGCGCGACAGCTCGCGCAGGATCGCGAACAGCCGGCGGGTCTCACGTTCGTTCAGCGCCGAGTTGGGCTCGTCGAGGATGAGCACCTGCGGCCGCTCGATCAGGAGCCGGCTGAGCTCCACGAGCTGTCGCTCGCCCATCCCGAGCTCGCCGACGGCCGTGTCCGTATCCACGGCGAGCCCGATGCGCGACAGGATCGGCGACGCCCGACGTCGCATGCCGGCGCTGTCCACCAGTCCGAACCTCGTGGGTTGCCCATCGGGGAACAGGTTCGCCAGGATCGATCGTTCCGGGAAGAGGCTGAGCTCCTGGTAGACGATGCCGACGCCCAGCCGTCGGGCGTCTGCCGGCGTGGCCAGGTGGACGGTCTCGCCGGCGACCGTGATCTCGCCCTCGTCCGGGTGGACGGCCCCGGCGAGGATCTTCATCAGCGTTGACTTGCCGGCGCCGTTCTCGCCAACGACGGCGTGGACGACGCCGGACTCGACGGCGAGATCCACGCCCGCGAGGGCCTGGATCCCGCCGTATGCCTTGCGCAGGCCGGCGACGGCGATCGCCGCCGGCACCGTGGGCACCGACCCCGTGGGCACGGGACGGTTACTTCGACTCGTTCGCGATCGGTTCGATCTTGCTCGCCCAGTTGGCGATCTGGCCGTCCACCAGGGGCTGGTAGTACTCGCGGGCTTTCGCCGGCGAGGCCGCCAGTGCTTCGAGGTCGGCAAATGTCAGGGGCGGCAGGTCGAAGGGCTCGGTGACACTGTCGGCGGTCACGATCTCCGTTCCGGCATCCAGGAACCCGCCGGCCGAGAGATCGACCTTGG
>JAXDKX010000229.1:0-4083 GCA_034666905.1 Chloroflexota bacterium
GAGCGTGGCTGAGCGTGGCGGGCACTGGCCGCCCGTCCGCGGGCCGGGCCTCTGCGCCCCGCCCTCGCACCGCCCGCGCCGTAGCCAAAACGGCGCAATAGCCATGCAGGGGCTGCTAAGGCCGAACCACGACCCAAATCACCCCGAATCGCGCCCGATCCAGCCTCGACGGCCGTGCGTCCACGCTCAGACCACGGCCGGAACGGCCCATCGCCGTCGGAGCATCGGCCTTAAGAATCCCCGGATGGTTGGTATGCCGTTTTGGTCCGCGGTCGCGGTCCCAACACCCTGCCAGGCGACGGCCGCTCTGCGACGGAGCGCGAGATCCCGGAACTCCCCGGAATCCCGCATCTCCCTACGGAATCTCGCTGAAGAACGCGTCGGTCGGGTTCGACGCTGACACCGCCTGGATGAAGAACGGCTGGAAGGCCGTGCCGTTCGTAGTCATCCCCTGGTAGTCGCCGACGAACTCGCCGCCAGCGACCGGCGCCTGTTGCATGTCAAACGGGCCGGCAACATGCGTCTCCGACCAGTTTGCAGCGGTGTCACAGGCCGATGAGCAGCGCACGAGCCACACGTCGGTATCGGCGCTGCCGCCGGGCGTGTTGGTGCGGAAGTCGTAGTACGACACGCCGAGGGTACCGGTCGAGTTGACGGCAATCGTCGGGACGAACGCGTCGACAGTCGACGGGGCCTTGCTGATCACTGTCGGAGCTGACCATGTCTGGGCGCCGTCGGTTGACTGCGAGAACAGGATCCGGCCTCGGGTGGGCGCAGCGGGGAGCGCGTCCTCCCAGATGGCATACGCGTTGTTCCCGTTGACCGCGATGTCCGGCAATCCGCCGCTGCGAACCTGATCACCCGTATCGGGGTCGTGCGCACCGGTGTAGGTACAACTCAGCGGCGAGATGACGACTGGCTTATGGGTCCAGGTGACCCCACCGTCCGTCGAACGCAGGACGGAGATGCTTGCGCAGTTGCCGCCCTTCCAGCCCCCGGCCCCGTATGTCAGGAGCGTGTCGATCAGCGTTCCGTCTCCGAGGACCCGGACAATGCTGCCGATCGACCCCGAATACGACGCGTTCACGAAGAGCTGGGTCGGCGCTCCCCACGTCTGTCCGCCGTCCGTGGATCGCGCGAAGAACGTCTGGGACTTGTACGAGCGCGAGACAGACCTGCCCCGGTCGGAGGCATGCGTGCTCCCGCCAGGGAAGATGATCCGATCCCAGGCCGCGTAGACGAGATTCGGGTCGCTCGGGTCAGCCGTGATCGACTCCTTGTCGAGGCCGTCGGTGTCGTCGGCCGTCAGTTCGATCGGCGGGCCCCAGGTGTCGCCGCCGTCCGTCGACTTCGACACGATGATTGCGTTGTGCGCGTCGAAGAAGTCGAAGCTGAGCGAGATCGCGTACAGATCGCCGTTCGGTGCGAACGACACCCACGGATCGGAAGCCCGATCGTAGGCGCCGCCGGAGCATTTCGTGAGCCCCGGAACGACGACTCGAGCCCAGGTCGTCCCGCCATCGTGGCTCACACTGGCGACGAGGCCGCGCGCCCCACCGTCCGACCATCGATCCTGCTGGTATTCCGCGACGATGTTGAGCGGGTTGGTTGGATTGATCGCAGAACGCGGCTCGATCTCAGCATCCTGGAACAGAACGCTGCCGAAGGTGGCTGTCTGCAGCGCCACCTCATCGGCCGTGCAGTTGCCGAACGGGCTTGTGCCCGGCGAGGCAAGGACGACGGGCGCCACTGCCCCGGCGGGAAGGGCGAGTGACATGACGAGCATCGGAGCAGCCAGGACCGCGACCCTGGCTCGCAGGCGTCGACTCACGAGACCTCCTTCGGGCGATCGTTCGCCCCTGTCAGTGCTGGTCGTCGAATGCTGCTCCTGGAGGGACCATCGAACAAGGTCCAATTCGATTGCTGGGGGCGGTCGGGCGGCTCCGGCACCGCGCCCGCGCCCGAGAGGCCGGAACGCTCGGCGATGGGGTCCTCCGCGGTTCGGCGATGAGTATCCGTCCGAAGGGTCGTCTAACCTTCGACGATCATTTACATGGAGCGAGGACCATGAAGCTGACAGCCACGATGATGCTGACCGTGGACGGCGTGTACCAGGGTCCCGGAGGCGCCGATGAGGACCGGCGCGGCGGGTTCGACCGCGGCGGCTGGACCGCTGCGCACGCCGACCCGGAGATGTGGCCGTTCCTGACCTCGTGGTTCGAGCGTGCGGATGCGTTGCTGCTCGGGCGCAAGACCTGGGAGATCTGGGAGGCGTACTGGCCGCTCCACGACGATGGCGATCCGGTCTCCCACGGAATCAACGTCCTGCCCAAGTACGTGCCCTCGACCACGCTCAAGGACCCGGCATGGCAGAACTCACACATCATCTCCGGCGACGTCGAGGCGGCGGTGCGCGAGCTCAAGGCGAAGCCCGGGCGCGAGCTCCAGGTCCACGGGAGCGGCGACCTGCTCCGCTGGCTGCTCGAGCGCGACCTCGTCGACGAGCTCAACCTGCGGATCTACCCGGTCATCGTCGGCGACGGGCTCAGGCTGTTTCCGGAGCACGGCCAGACGCACAACCTCGAAATGGTCGAGTCGCGGTCGGTGCCGTCCGGCGTCATGATCCAGACCTATCGACCTGCCGGCCGGGCGACGTTCGGCAGCGCCGAGGAGTAAGGCCGGCGCTGAGTCGGCTCGAAAACCGTTCTACGGCACGAGATCCGCTCGATCGCCCGCCAGCAGCATTTGCGCCACCTGGCGAAAGCCGTACGAGCCGCTCGCCTCCGGCTCGAGGATCCAGACGAGGTCGTAGCGGTCGTCAGGCCACGCCGCCGGAACGCGCGCGGCGTCACCGGTGATCAGCGTGGCGATCGAGGGGATCAAGTGGTGCTCCCATGCGACGAGCACCACGCCTTCGGCCGTGCGCGCAGCCGCGACGAGCTCCTTAAGTTGGGACTTCAGGAAGCGCGTATCGATCGTCAAGCCGAGTCGCTCCGCGAGTGGCTGGAGCGTCTCCCGGGGACGCTGGCTGTTGCTGTCGATGCCGACCTTCGAGGCGAACAAGTGGGTGGGCACCGCGAAGGCCGGCTCGGGCGCCACAACGCCCGACGTCCCCGCAACGCCCGACGTCCCCGCAACGCGCGACGTCCCCGCAACGCCCCGCGTCGGCGGGCCCGACCCCACTCCCCCGAACATCGCGACGAGCGCACCCGCACGCTGCCAGCCGCGCGGGGTCAACGACTCCCGGTCCTGGACCCCGTCGATCGTCACGCCGTGCGGCGGCCCGTCCCCGAGTGCCTTCTCGGCGTGCCGAATCAGCATGATCACCGGGGCCATTCAGTCGATCTCGATTGACTCCCGCCGGCTGCCCGAGTCGGATCGCTGTTCGGATTCCTCGATCTTGTCGATCCAGAAGTCCACGATCGAACGGACTCCCAGAAGCTGCTCGCGACCGGCGTTGCGGAAATGATGGCTGGCCTCGTCAGGCACGATCCGGGCCATCATGCCGCGGCCGCGCTCCCGCAGGCCGGGCGATCGTTCGAGCTTGGCCAGCCGCGCCTCGAGCACCTCCAGGCGCGTCTCGCTCGACTCGGATTTCGCTGGGTTTCGCTCGGTCATCGTCGTCCTCCGCGGCTGCTTCGGGCTGGCCCCCGCGTCGGGGGATCGAATCGGATCGTCAGCGTGTTGCCCTCCATTTTGGCTCCCTTCGTCGGGGCCGTCACCAGCACTCGGGGCAGGACCAGGCTCCGGCGCCACGTCCCGACGTGCAGGATCAGCTCGTCACCGTTGCGCGACAGCCGAACCTCATCGCGTGAGGCGAACGGCAGCTCCAGCTTGACCATGTAGCTGCCGTTCTCGTGGATCACCTCGTACGGCCGCCCGCGGTAGAGGATCTCGGTCGGGTCAGCCTCGGCGAAGAGCGCGCGGCCCACTTCCCCCAGGCGCTCGATGCCGACCATCTCGCGATCGAACCATGGCACCGTCCTGACCGGCACAGGCCCGAACTCCTGCTCGAGCATCGGCAGGTAGCCCTGCTGGATGTCGCGCAGGCTGCCGAGGTACCCGCCCCCGACCTCTGCCGGC
>JAXDKX010000230.1:0-2706 GCA_034666905.1 Chloroflexota bacterium
GGGCTGGGTCCTCGGCCGACACCCGGACCTCGATGGCGTGCCCCAGTGGCTCGGCTGCGCGCGCCGAGGCGGCCATGGCCTCGGCGGAGAGCTCGCGCCCGGAGGCCAGCCAGAACTGTTCGCGGACGATGTCGAGGCCCGTGACGAGCTCGGTGACGCCGTGCTCTACCTGGAGCCGCGTGTTGACCTCCAGGAAATGGAACGAACCGTCCGGCGAGCGCAGGAACTCGGCCGTGGCGGCGTTCCGCAGGCCGGCGTGGGTGGCGACCCGAACGGCAAGGGCGTGAAGGGAGCGCCGCTCGCCGACCGTCAGCCCCGGCGCTGGTGCCTCCTCGATCAGCTTCTGGTGGCGTCGCTGGATCGAGCAGTCGCGCTCGCCGATCGCCACGACCGTGCCGCTCGCGTCGCCGAGCAGCTGGACCTCGATGTGCCTGGCGGGAACGATCTCGCGCTCCAGGTAGACCGAGCCATCGCCGAAGGCCGCGGCCGCCTCGTGCGAGCCGGCCGCCAGGGCCCCGGGCAGCTGGGCGGCCGTCGTCACCCGACGCATCCCTCGCCCACCGCCGCCGGCCGCAGCCTTCACCAGGAGCGGGAACCCGATGAACTCGGCCTCGGCGACGGCCGATGCGACCTGGTCCGGGCGATCCACGGGAGCCGGCTCCAGGGTGCCTGGCACGACGCTGACCCCGACCTCGCGCGCGATCCGCCGTGCGTGAAGCTTGTCGCCGAGCGCATCGATCGAGTCCGACGACGGGCCGACGAAGACCAGCCCAGCGGCCTCGACCGCCCGGGCGAAGGCCGAACGCTCGGCGAGGAACCCGTAGCCCGGATGGATCGCCTCTGCGCCGGTCGCCAGGGCAGCCTCGACGATCGCGTCGATGCGCAGGTAGCTGTCGCTGGCCGGCGGCGGGCCGAGCCTGACGGCCTGGTCCGCCATTCGGACGTGAAGCGCAGCGGCGTCGGCGTCGCTGTAGACCGCGACTGCCTCCATCCCCAGCTCGTGGCACGCCCGAACGATCCGGACGGCGATCTCTCCACGGTTGGCGATCAGGATCCTACGGAAGGGCGGCGTCATCTGGGTGGTCGGAATCTGCCGCCGTCTTTGCACAAAGACGCGGGTTGGATCAGCATCCGGCGGCTGGCTCAGAGCGGGATGTTGCCATGCTTCTTCCGGGGATTGGTGTCGCGCTTGTCGGCCAGCATCTCCAGGGCGCGGATCAGGCGCGGCCTCGTCTCCGATGGCTTGATGACGTCATCGACGTAGCCACGTCCGGCGGCAACGTACGGGTTGGCGAATTCGTCCTCGTACGCGGCGACCAGCCTGGCCTGTTCGGCAACCGGATCGTCGGCGGCGGCGATGGCCTCCTTGAAGATGATGCTGACGGCGCCGGCCGCGCCCATGACCGCGATCTCGGCCGTCGGCCAGGCGAAGTTCATGTCCCCGCGGATGTGCTTGCTGCTCATCACGTCGTAGGCTCCGCCATACGCCTTGCGGGTGATCACCGTCAGCTTCGGGACCGTCGCCTCGCAGTAGGCATAGAGCAACTTGGCGCCCTGCTTGATGATTCCCCCGTGTTCCTGCGCGACGCCGGGCATGAATCCCGGAACGTCCACGAAGGTCACCAGCGGCACGTTGAAGCAGTCGCAGGTCCGGACGAAGCGCGCTGCCTTGATCGACGCGTCGATGTCCAGTGCGCCAGCGAGAACGGCCGGCTGCTGCGCGATGATCCCGATGCTTCGTCCTCCGAGCGTCGAGAAGCCGACGAGGATATTCGGTGCCCACCCCGGCTGGATCTCGAGGAACTCGCCGTCATCGACCACGCGATCGATAACCTCGTGCATGTCGTACGGCGTGCGAGGGTCATCGGGCACCAGGCGATCGAGGGCGGCATCCATGCGATTGGCGGGGTCCGCGGTCTCGATTCGTCGGGATGCGGCCAGGTTGTTCTGCGGCAGGTGAGCCAGGATCCGGCGAGCGGCATCGAGCGCGCCGGCCTCGTCCTCGGCCGCGAGATGTGCCACGCCGCTCTTCGTCGTGTGCGTCAGTGCCCCGCCCAGGAATTCGGCGTCGACTTCCTCGTGCGTCACGGTCTTCACGACGTTCGGACCGGTCACGAACATGTAGCTCGAGCCTTCGACCATGACCGTGAAGTCGGTGATGGCCGGCGAGTAGACCGCTCCCCCGGCGCATGGGCCCATCACCACGGAGATCTGCGGCACTACGCCGGAAGCCAGGACGTTGCGCAGGAAGATCTCGGCGTACCCACCGAGCGACGCGACGCCCTCCTGGATTCGGGCTCCGCCGGAATCGTTGAGACCGATGATCGGAGCGCCGACCTTCATGGCCAGGTCCATGATCTTGCAGATCTTCTCGGCGTAAGCCTCGGACAACGATCCACCGAAGACCGTGAAATCCTGGCTGAAGACGAACACCAGTCGACCATCGATCGTGCCGTGGCCCGTCACCACCCCGTCGCCCAGGACGAGGTTATCGGCCAGACCGAATTCGGTCGCACGGTGCGTGACGAATGCGTCAAGCTCGACGAACGAGCCGGCGTCGAGCAACAGGTCGAGTCGCTCCCGCGCCGTCAGCTTGCCGGCGGCATGCTGCTTCTCGATCCGCTCCGGTCCCCCACCGAGCAACGCGTCGGCGCGCATCTGATCGAGTCGGTTCAATCGTTCTTCGTTCGTCGACACCGCGATCGA
>JAXDKX010000231.1:0-4625 GCA_034666905.1 Chloroflexota bacterium
GCCGACCAGGATCCATCGCTCGACGACTCAATGCTGGAGTGGGCCGCGATCTGGAAGCCGCTCCCAAAGGTGGTGTTCTCCACCACGCTGTCGGCGGTGCAGGGCAACGCCCGCCTGGCTGCCGGCGGCCTGGCGGAGGAGATCGAGCGGTTGCGAGCCGAGCCGGGGGACGGCGACATCGCGATCGGCGGCGCGACGCTCGCGGCCGAGGCGGCCGCATTGGATCTGATCGACGAATACCGGGCCAGGGTCTACCCGGTGCTGGTTGGCGGTGGCATTCCGTACTTTCCGCAGGGCGAGCGCCGGGTGGATCTCGAACTCCTCGAGACCCGCACCTTCAGCTCGCCAGTCGTCTACCTCCGCTATGGCGTGACGCGCTAGCCGGCTCGACGCACAAGCGTGTCCAGCGAGGCAAGGAAACTGGGCCCGCCGGGACACTTCTGCTTGGTGCCATCGGTATGATCAAGGCGCACCGACTCCGATCGAACTCCGCCTCGTTCGCCGGGAGCGCCAACTTGCGATTCGAAGGTTCAGTCCCGATCCGCGCGTCACGCGAACGCGTGTGGGCGTTCGTCATCGACCCAGAGCAGGTTGGCCAATGCGGCCCGGGCGTGGAGACGATCGAGGTGGTCGACGCGACCCATTTCAAGGCAACCGCCAAGGTCGGGATCGGGTTCATCAGCGCGCGTTTCGTGGTCAGCATGGAATTCGCCGTAGCGGAACCACCGCACCGCGCCGTGATCAAGGCGCACGGCCAGGCTCCGGGGAGCGCGGTCGACGCGACCGCCGAGATGCGCTTGTCGGACGGAGCCGACGGCGGGACCGTCATGGACTGGCAGGCGGACGTCAATATCGTCGGGAGCCTGGCCAGCGTGGGCGCGCGGCTGATCGAAGGCACCGCCAACAAGATGATCGGCCAGACGTTCGATTGCATGCGCTCCAAGCTCGAGGCGTGAACGCCCAGGCCGGCCAGCCCCGGTGACCTTCTCGATCGTGGCCCTCGACCCAGCGACCGGTGACCTCGGTGTCGCCGTCCAGTCGAAATTCCTCGCGGTCGGTGCCGTGGTGCCGTGGGCGCGGGCCGGCGTCGGGGCGATCGCGACCCAGGCCTTTGCCAACGTCACGTACGGGCCGGACGGACTGGCGCTCCTGGCCGATGGCTCGACCGCCGACGAGGCCCTGGCCCGGCTCGTCGCCGGCGACGACCTCCGCGCGGAGCGCCAGGTCGGGATCGTGGATGTTCACGGCGGTTCGGCGAGCCACACGGGCGGCGGTTGCTTCGCGTGGGCGGGCGGCCGGACGGGCGAGGGTTACGCCGCCCAGGGCAACATCCTGGCTGGCGCCGGAGTGGTCGACGCGCTCGTCGACACGTTCCTCGGCGGCGGCCGCCCGTTCCCGGAATTGCTCGTCGACTGCCTGGCGGCCGCCGACGGAGCTGGAGGCGATCGCCGGGGCCGTGAGTCCGCCGCGCTGCTGGTCGTCCGGGCCGACGGTGGTTACGGCGGAGGCAACGACCGCTGGATGGACCTCCGTGTCGACCACCACGACGATCCGATCGGGGAGCTCGCCCGGTTGGTCGATCTGCAGCATCTCTACTTCGATCGACCCGCACTCGCCGACCTGCTGGCCGTCGACGAAACGGTCGCCGCGGAGATCCGGGCGATCCTCGAGTCGCTCGGCGCGGGGCCGGGCAGCCGTTTCAGCGCCGTCTACGCGCCAATGTCCGGGGTAGCGCCCGCAGAGCCGGCGCCACGCCCCGCCGTCGGGGAGCCGCGTCCGCTCCCGGCGAACTGGGACGATCGCTGGCAGGGGGCTCTGGACGACTGGATGGCCGTCGGGAACCTCGAGGAGCGGATGGCGGCGCCGGGATGGATCGACCCGCGAGTGCTCGAGATCCTTCGTGGCCGCAGGTCATAAGCACGATGGAGCGCCTGAGCCGTGTCATCGGGCCGGTTGCCACCAACGTCCATGTCCTGGCCGACCCCCGCTCCCGGGAAGCGATCGCGATCGACACGGCGACTCCGTCGCTGGCCTGGATCGCGGACGAGCTCGCCGAGCGAGCGTGGACGCTGAAGCTGATCGTCTCGACCCACGGCCATTGGGACCACATCGGGGACAATGCGGCCGTCGCGGCGCACACCGGCGCGGAGATCGCCGTCCATCCGCTCGACCGGGAGCGGCTCGAGCGACCACAGCCGCTGTTCGCGCCGTTCGAGATCCCCCCGTCCGTGTCGGCCGTCGAGCTGGCCGAAGGCGGCCTGATCCGGTTCGGCGAGCTGCGCCTCAACGTCCTGCACACCCCCGGTCACACCGCCGGCTCCGTCTGCCTGCTGGCAGAGGACGAGGGGCTGCTCTACAGCGGCGACACGTTGTTTGCGGGCGGCTGGGGCCGGGTCGACCTCGCCGGCGGGGACCCAGGGGCGATGGTCGACTCGATCGCCCGCCTGTCGGGCTTCGAGGACCGGCTGGCGGTCTTCCCCGGGCATGGCGCGACGACCACGATCGGCCGGGAACGCGCCTGGATGGAGCTCGTCCGCGACGGCGGCCGGCTGTTCGCCTGACTCAGCGGTCCAGCTGCCGGCGATAGGCGAAGGAGCGGCGATCCACCACGAAGCCGAGCGAGTCGTACAGCACCAGGGCGCCGGATGGATTGTCGGCGTCGACGCCGAGCATTCCCTGGTCCATGCCGGCCTCACGGAGGCGCACCAGTGATGCCGCGGTCAACGCCCGGCCCAGGCCGCGGCGCCGCCACGGACGCCGCACGCTGACCCGCTCCAGCCATCCGCGACGGATCCCCAGTTGCCTGTTCTCGTCGGGCCAGATCCAGTTCTCGACGACGCCCGCGACCTGATCGCCATCCCAGGCGACGACCCACAGGTTCGTGTTCGTCTCGGCCTGTCCGAATGTCTGCCGGAACGCGTCGTCGCCCATGTCCCGATGGCCCCAGTGGTCGCGGAACGCCTCGTCCTCCGCGTCGAAGATCGCACGATGCTGGTCCGGCGTCACCGGGCGAATCTCGAGCCCGTCAGGCAGGGGAGCCGCGGGTACCTCGTCGAGCCCGTCGCGGAGCATGAGGAAGAACCGGCGGACGGGCTCGAAGCCGGCTCGCCTGTAGATCGCCTGGGCTCCCGTGTCCTCCCCGTCGACATGCGCCTGGATCCGGACCGTTCCCTCGGGATCCTCGGTTTCCGCGCGCTCCCTCGTCCGACGAAGGGTCCAGTCGAGCAGCCAGCTTCCGATGCCACGTCGTCGCAGCTCGGGCGTCACGTGACCCCATACCTGGTAGGACGGCACGCCGTCGCGAATCCCGCGGTCGACCCCCGTGGCGGCCACCAGCCGGTCATCGGCCCCGACGAGCACGACGTCGCGCGCCGGCTCGATGCCGTCGAGGGCCATCTCGAATCGCACCGTCGTCGCGCTTGGCAGCCACGGGATCCCGTCGTGCCGGTGGCAGGTCCGCATCAGCGCCGAAAGCGGTTCGTAGTCCGCGTCCTCTTCGAGGAACCGAGCCTGCAGGCCGGCGATCGGCGGCGTGTCCGGGAGCAGCACCCGGCCGGCCTGGGTGGATTGCGTCATCACTCCTCCCCGTACTTGCGGGTCATGTGCTCGTTGACGGACTTCTGGATGATCCGCCAGGTTCGGCGATGCTCGGCGCGGGCTCGCGGGTCGCCCTGCCGCGCGGCCCGGGCGATCTCGCGCTCGAGCTTCCGGTGGCTGGCCAGGCGCCCCTCGGTCAGCCGGCCATCGGCCAGCGCGGCCCGCACGGCACAGCCCGGCTCGCCTTCGTGGGCGCAATCGCTGAAGCGGCAGCCGTTCGCCAGCTCCGTGACGTCGTCGAAGGCCGAGTCGAGCCCTTCGTCGGCCCCGAGGACCTCGAGGGCGCGGATTCCGGGTGTGTCGACCAGCAGCGCACCTCCGGGGAGCTCGAACAGCTCCCTGTGGGTGGTGGTGTGACGTCCACGCGAGTCCGCTCCGCGAACGTCGGCCGTCTTCTGTCGGTCTTCCCCGAGCAGGGCGTTGACCAGTGTCGACTTGCCGACACCCGACGAGCCCAGGATCGCCGCCGTCATGGCGGGTCGCAGGTACGACCGCAGCTCGTCGAGTCCGGCGCCCGTCCGAGCCGAGACGGCGACGGTCGCGACGCCGGGCGCGATGGCATCGACCGCGACCAGGCGGCCGTCGAGGTCGTCGGCCAGGTCCGATTTGTTGAGCACGACCACGGGCGTGATGGCGCTCGACCAGGCGACCGCGAGATAGCGCTCGATTCGGCGCAGGTTGAAGTCGTTGTCCAGTCCGGCGACGAGCAGGGCGACGTCGATGTTGGAAGCCATGATCTGCTCGTCGTCCAGGCCGGCGACCCGTCGCGAGCCATCGGCAGCCATCCGCTTGAAGACGCTCCGTCGAGCCAGGACCGCGGCGATCACGCCGTCGCCTTCGAGCGCCACCCAGTCGCCGACGGTCGGGTAGTCGGCCGTCGCCAGGGCCTCGAACCGGAAGGCCCCGGAGACCGCGGCCGGCCGGTCGCCCTCGGCGTCGCGAACGATCGAGGTGTCGCGATGGACGGCGATCACGCGGGCCGGGCGGCGACCTTCGGTCGCATGTGGCGCGAAGGTCGCCGCCCATGC
>JAXDKX010000232.1:0-6175 GCA_034666905.1 Chloroflexota bacterium
TTGGGAGGATGCCGACCGGGGGTCGAAGGCGGCCCGCCTGGCCTGGCTCGAGCCCTCGTCCGTGGCAGCCAGACCCGACATGGGCTCGTCGCGCTCACGACCGTCCAATCCATTCCTGGCCGATCTCGAGGCGAAGCCCGCCGCACCCAACCCGTTCCTCCAGGCCCGTCCGGGCAACCCATTCCTGTCACCGGCCGACGATGACGACGATGGCGCCCCGGAGAACCCGTTCGCTCCGCCGCCGGCCAGGCGGCCGCTGGTTCCAACGGACGCACCACGCAAGCTCCAGCTCCTTGGCCGGGGCCTGGGCGTGGCGGGGAGCTACGCCAAGGTGCTGCTTCGCGAGGACGTACCGGCCGTCTATGCGCAATTCGGGCCGCTGACCGCCTACCCGAGAGCCCAACGGACGCGTGACCTCTACCCGGCACTGCCCGACGCACCCTTGCCGGCCGTCATCACCTGCATCGCGACGACCGCCGACGCACGCCATCTGGGCCTTGCCGGCCGCCTCGTCGACGCCGTCTGCCGGGATCTCGCCGAGCGGGGATTCACCGCCGTCGAGACCTACCCCGCCGTGGGCGCAGCGCCGGACGCGACGAGTGCGGCGACGCCGGAGTTCTGGGAGTCCATCGGATTCACGCGGGCCGTCGACGACGCCCGGTTCCCGGTCATGCGTCGCGAGCTCGCTTGAGGCCCCGGTCCAGCCTGCGCCACTACCTCGCCCTGGCGCTGCTGGCGGGGCTTGCCACGGCCGGCTGTGGGCCGGATCAGGCGACGGTGGCGCCTTCAACCGCGGTGACGCCGTCGGCGCCCGCCACGCCGGCGATTACCACTGGTCCCTCCGCCCCGGTCGCTGCGTCGCCTTCGGCGCCGCCGAGCGGCTCAGGCGCCGCTTCCGCCGCGCCGAGCGGGCCGGGCGTCCGCGTCGACCCGCAGCTGCTCAGGGTGCTGCCAGCCCAGGTCGACGGCGTGCCCCTCGCCCCGGACCCGGCAACCGCCGGGCAGATCGCGGCCGATGCCTCGCTGCCCGGCTTCGCGGAGGCGATCGCCGTTGCATTCGCCTTCAGTTCAGGGGCGTCGGGGGACGATTTCGCGATCGCCAGCGTCCTCCGGCTCCGGCCCGGGGTGTTCACCGAGCCGTGGTTCTCGGCCTACCGGAACAGCTACGACGGCGCCGCCTGCCAGGTCGCCGGCGGTGTCCAGGGCCAGTCCACCGCGACGAAGCTCGCCGGTCGCACGACATACGTCGGAACCTGTGCCGGCGACGCCCATACGTATCACGTCCACCTTGCCGATCCGACCCTGATCGTGTCGATCACGGCGGCCGGCTCGCGGCGGTTCGGGGAGCTCGTGGTGGCCGGACTCGCGGAGTAGCCTTGTGCCGATGGCACTCACCGGCGCGCGACCCGTCCGCGCCCCTCGCGGCACCGAGCTGACCTGCCGCGGCTGGGAGCAGGAGGCGGTCCTGCGCATGCTCATGAACAACCTGGATCCGGAGGTCGCCGAGGACCCCGACAACCTCGTGGTCTACGGCGGGACGGGCCGCGCGGTCCGCAGCTGGGCTGCCTTCGATGCCATCGTCCGCGAGCTGCGCAACCTCGAGGCCGACGAGACACTGCTGGTCCAGTCGGGCAAGCCCGTCGGCGTCGTGAGGACCCATCCGTGGGCACCCCGGGTCCTGATCGCCAACTCCAACCTGGTCGGCAAATGGGCGACCTGGGAGCACTTCCGCGAGCTCGAGAAGGCCGGCCTGATGATGTACGGGCAGATGACTGCCGGCTCGTGGATCTACATCGGGACCCAGGGCATCCTGCAGGGCACCTACGAGACCTTCGCCGAGGCAGCCCGCCAACATTTCGGCGGCACGCTTCGTGGGACGGTCACACTGACCGCCGGCCTCGGTGGGATGGGCGGCGCGCAACCCCTGGCCGTGACGATGAACGGCGGCGTCTGCCTGGCGATCGAGGTTGACGAAGCTCGCGCCCGCCGCCGCCTCGAGATCGGTTACGTGGATCGGCTGACGGCCAGCCCGTCGGAGGCTCTGGCGTGGGCTCGCGAGGCGGCCGCGCGAGGCGACGCGACCTCGATCGCGCTTGTCGGAAACGCGGCCGAGATCGAACCCGCCTGGGCGGCCGCCGGGGAGCGGTTCGACCTCGTCACCGACCAGACCTCCGCCCACGACGCCCTCGGCGGCTACGTCCCGGCCGAGATCGGGCTGGCCGATGCGCTGGAGTTGCGGACCGCCCTCCCCGAGGAATACCAGCGCCGCTCGCGCCGGTCGATGGCCGACCACGTCCGGGCGATGCTGGCCTTCCAGACCGCGGGCGCCGTGGTGTTCGACTACGGCAACAACCTGCGCGCCCAGGCCCAGGAGGCTGGGGTCGCGGAAGCATTCGACTATCCCGGGTTCGTGCCGGCCTTCATCCGACCCCAGTTCTGCGAGGGCCGCGGACCGTTCCGCTGGGCGGCCCTGTCGGGCGACCCGGCCGACATCCTGCGGACCGATCGCGCGGTCCTGGAGCTCTTCCCCGACGACGCGGGCCTCCACCGCTGGATCGAGATGGCCGAGGCTCGGGTCCCGTTCCAGGGTCTCCCGGCCCGGATCTGCTGGCTCGGCTATGGAGAGCGGTCCAGGGCCGGCCTGGCGTTCAACGAGCTGGTCCGGACAGGCGAGGTCAGCGCACCCATCGTCATCGGACGCGACCACCTCGATGCGGGATCGGTCGCCTCCCCGAACCGGGAGACCGAGGCGATGGCCGACGGCTCGGATGCCGTCGCCGACTGGCCGCTCCTCAACGCGCTGGTCAACACCGCAGCCGGGGCGACGTGGGTCTCGATCCATCACGGCGGGGGCGTGGGGATCGGCTATTCGCAGCACGCCGGGATGGTGGTGGTAGCGGACGGATCGCCGCTGGCCGCCCAGAAGCTGGAACGCGTGCTGACGACCGATCCGGCGATGGGCGTCCTGCGGCACGTCGATGCCGGATACGAGCGCGCCATCGAGGTTGCCCGGGAGCGCGGCATTCGCGTCCCGATGCTCGATGCACCAGGCTGACGTCGCGTCGTTCGAGGGCGCCACGGCGGGTCGTCGGGCGGGCTAGCATCGCTGGATGCTCATCGAGTCCGTCCCGAACGTGTCGGAAGGCCGCCGCCTCGATGTCGTGGAACGGCTCGCCGTGGCCATCGAGGCGGTGCCCGGTGTCTACCTGCTCGACCGGACCAGCGATGCGAGCCACAACCGTTCGGTCTTCACCCTGGCCGGCGAGCACGAGCCGGTCTCGAATGCGCTCGAAGCGCTCGTCGAGACGGCGATCCACGAGATCGACATGAACGCCCATGCCGGCGAGCACCCCCGGATCGGTGCCGTCGACGTGATCCCCTTCGTGCCCCTGGCCGCGACGGCGATGGACGACTGCGTCGACCTGGCGCGAACCTTCGGGAAGCGGCTCGCCGATCGATTCGACCTGCCCGTCTTCCTGTATGCGAACGCCGCGTCGCGGCCGGACCGGGTCAAGCTCGCCGATGTCAGGCGCGGCCAGTACGAGGGCCTGAAGCTGGAGGTGGCGCAGCACGGGCGCGAACCGGACTTCGGCCCCGCGCGACTGCACCCCTCGGCCGGCGCGGTCGCCGTGGGCGCACGCCCATTCCTCATCGCCTACAACATCAACCTCGATTCGACCGACGTCGAGCTGGCCAAGCGGATCGCCCGCCGGGTTCGCGAATCGGGCGGCGGCCTGCCCCGGCTCCAGGCGAACGGCTTCTGGATCGAGGAGCTGCGCCGCGCGCAGGTATCGATGAACCTGCTGGACTTCGCGGTCACCCCGCTCTGGCTCGTGTGGGACATGGTCCGCGAAATCGCCGCCGAGGACGGCGTGCAGCTGGCCGAGTCTGAGCTGATCGGGCTGGCGCCCGTGGCCGCGTTGCTCGCGGTCGCCGACCGGGCGGGCGTGCGACCCGAGGAGCCGGTCGAGCGCCGGCTGGCGACCGCCGCGGCTTACCTGCGACTGCGCGACTTCTCGCCGATGCAGGCGCTCGAGCTGCGACTCGAGGCGGCCCGGTCGTCCCAGCCGGCCGGTCACGGCCGTTGAGCGGCGGCCCATTCCGGGTCATCGAAGGAGGCCGCAGCGACGAAGCAAGCCCGGGCCTCCTGGTGGTCGGCGCGGCCGAGGTGGTGACGATGGCCGGCGGGATCCGGTTCGGGGAGCGCCAGGGAGAGGTCGTCAGGTTGATGGCGAGCGAAGCCGGCGGCCTCGACGCTCCCGGTGCGCCGGTCGTCGCCTGCTGGGAGGGCCGGATTGCCGCCGTCGGGGCGCGTGCGGATGTGGAACGCGCGATCGAGGGCGAGGGCTACCCCCTCGGCCGGTTTGCCCGGCTCAATGCCGGCGGCGGGACCGTCACTCCGGGCCTGGTCGACCCGCACACGCACCTGGTCTTCGCCGGTTCGCGGGAGGACGAGATGCTCCTCCGCCAGCGCGGCGCGGGCTACCTCGAGATCCTGGCCGCTGGCGGCGGGATCCTGTCGACGGTGGCGGCGACCCGGGCGGCCTCGATCGACAAGCTGCTGGCCCACGGGCGACGCTGGCTGGACGAGATGCTCGGGCACGGCGTCACAACGGTCGAGGCCAAGTCCGGCTATGGCCTGGACCTGGAAACAGAGATCCGGTTGATCGAGGTGGCCCACCGGCTCGGCGCGGAAGGTCCCGTGGACGTGATCCCGACCTACCTCGGCGCCCATGCCGTGCCGCAGGAGTTCCGGGCTCGGCCGGACGGCACGGAGGCCTACGTCCGGTCGATCATCGAAGACCAGCTGCCCGGAATCGCGGCCCACGGCCGGGCGCGCTTCTGCGACGTCTTCTGCGAGAACGGGGTCTTCGACGCGGACCAGTCGCGGCGGATCCTCGATGTGGCGGCGAGCTTTGGGATGGCGTCCCGACTGCATGCCGACGAGCTCGCGCCATCGGGTGGCGCCGAGCTTGCCGCGGAGATCGGGGCATCATCGGCGGACCACCTCGCGGCTCCGTCCGAGGCGGGGATCGCGGCGCTCGCCCAGGCTGCGGCGGACGGCCGAGCGGTCGTGGCGACGGTCCTGCCAGTCACGACGTGGTTCCTTGGCAAGGACCACGGCGCGCCGGCGCGCACGTTCATCGATCGCGGGATCCCGGTCGCGATCGGCACCGATTTCAATCCGGGCACCTCGCCGACGGCCAGCCTCCCGCTGGCGATGACCGTGGCGTGCGTCGAGCTCGGGATGACCCCTGACGAGGCGCTGAGCGCCGTCACCATCAACGCGGCCCGGGCGCTCGGCCTGGAGGACGAGGTCGGCTCGCTGGAGCCGGGCAAGGCCGCGGACCTGGTGGTCTGGCGCGTGCCGACCTCGATGCAGATCCCGTACTGGCCTGGCGCGGACCTCGCTCGCACCGTCGTCAAGCGCGGCCGGGTCGTCCTGGATCGAGGCTAGCCGAGCGCGCCGCTCAAGGTTGCTTGCCGCGCGACTCCAGGAGAACGGTCGTCGTCTCGACCGGAAGGCTCGTGGAGGTGACCGACAGCTTGGGCTGGGTGGTCGGCTCGGCGCCCATCTCGTGGAAGAAGCGCTTCAAGGCTTCCTCGCACGCGGGCTCGTCCTCACAGATGGGCATCGGGATGACGATCCGCGGGTCGAATTGCGCGACGACCGCTGCGGCATCGCTCGGCGAGAGCGAGCCCCCGAGTGGGACGCACACGATGTCCACTGGCCCGATGTCCGCGAGTTTTTCCTCGGATAGTAGGTGGCCGATCTCGCCGAGATGGATCGTGTGGAGCCCATCGATCTCGATGGCGAAGCAGACCTGCTTGCCGGACTCGGCGCCGCGGGTATCGTCGCGGTAGGTCCTGACGCCGGTCACGAGGACCTCCTTGACCTCGTATTCGCCCGGTCCGTCGAGGACGAATGCGCCCTCCAGGCTGGCCGGCAGGAGGGTCTGGCCGTCGCGCGAGAGCTTGCCCTTGGCGCGAGGCAGCGGGCTGTCGTCGGGATGACTGAACGTGACGACGTCCCCGCTGATGCCGCGTCCGGTCGGTCCCACGACCGATTGGTACGGATCGGCCACGACGACGGCGTCCTTGCCGCGGAGTCGCACGCAGGTGCGTCCGTACCAGGTGAGTTCCATCGCCCCGATTCTGACACAGCGGACTCCAC
>JAXDKX010000233.1:0-6289 GCA_034666905.1 Chloroflexota bacterium
CGAGCACGACCGAGCCGGCGAACCAGCTGAACCCGACAGTGAAGCCCAGGTCGCGGAAATCCTGGCGCAGGAATGGCACGAGAACGGTGATCCCGAGCCAGCCGTAGACAACGCTCGGAATGCCGACGAAGACCTCCATCGCCGGCTGTGCGATCGAGCGTGCCCAGCGCGGCGCGATCTCGGCCAGGAAGAGTGCCATGCCGATCGCGAGCGGCGTAGCGATGCCGGCGGCAACGACCATCACCCCGATCGTGCCGGCGATGAAGGGGAGCATCCCGTAGTGAGGTGGTGTGCTCGTGATCGACCACTCGGTCGAGATGATGCTGGTCAGGGGCTGCCGTGCATCGATGAACAGCTGAATGCCGTTCCAGCCCACGAACGCCAGCAGAAGTCCGACGAAGAGCACCACGGTGATTGCCGCGAGCAGCGTGAACCGGCGAGGCAGGTCAAGGCGCTCACGCACGGTCAGGGCGCGTTGAAGGCCGGTTGGAGCGCTGATGGCGGTCATGCTCGTCGCTTCCGTCGCTCGTGGGGTCGCGAACACGATAACGCGGCGGACGCGGGCTACTTGACCGCCGCGTAGAAGAGGCTCGGCAACAGCGTGCCCTGCACGTCAGGGCTCAGGATGTAGTCTAGGAACGCCCTGGTCAGGCCGTCCGCCTCGCCCTTGGTGTACATGTGCCCGACGGCGGCGAGCATGTAGGTGCCCGACTTCATGTTGTCGACGCTGGCGTCGACTCCGTCCAGCTGAAGGGCGTTCAGGCCGCTCCTGTTCTGCTGGTAGTACGCGAAGCCGATGACACTGGTGGAGCCGGGCGTCTGCTTCACCGCTTGCGTCACGGCGCCGTTGGAGTCCTCGGTCAGGGCCTGCCCGCTCGCTTCCTGGGCGCCGCCAAGGACGAGTTTCTTGAACGTCGCGCGAGTGCCCGATGATTCGGGTCGCAAGATCAGCACGATCGCCTCGTCCGGACCACCGAGGTCCTTCCAGTTGGTGACCTTGCCGGTCCAGACATCTGTCGCCTGCGCGCTGGTCAGGTTCGTCACGCCGGTGACGTCCGCGCTGGTGACCATGACCCAGCCCTGCTTGGCCACGTCATGGTTCACCAGCTGCGCAGCCTCGTCGGTCTTCAGCTTGGATTCGGCTGTGACATCAGAGTCGCCGATCTGGACCGCAGCCTGGAGCACCTGGGTGAGGCCCGTACCTGAGCCTCCGCCCTGCACCTGGATGGTGGATCCAGGGCAGGCCGCGGTGTATTGCTTGCCGGCAGCATCGACCAGGGGTTGGAGGGCCGTCGACCCAGCTGCCGTGACGCTGCCGTTCACGCAGATCGCGCTGCCAGCAGCGCCGGCGGAGGCATTGGCGGTCGCTGCTGCGACCGGTGCCGTGGTCGCGCCCCCGCCCGAGCATGCTCCGATGACCAGCGTGGCGAGCAGGCCCAGGGCTCCGAGCCTCGACGAAAGGTGAGTCGTCACGTAAGGGCTCCTCCTGCAGGCTGCGTCCGTCGGACGCGCGGCCGTATCCCGGCTTCGTTATTTCGGTCGTTTGCAGCTGAACCGTGGGGTCGTACCGTCAACGCCTGTTTCGCGTTTCGTTAACACTCCGTGAAACGGCAGCCGGAACCTGACGGTGATCTGGACGCGCTTGCGGAACGTGGCAGACTTGCGCTCCGGCAACGATCCGCGTGGACCGGCCGGCTCCGGGGCATGGCACGAGCGAACGCGAGCCGCGTTCCTCATCAGGAGGCATTCAATGGCCAAGGATCGCGGCCGATCCTCCAAGGGACGGGCAGCCAAGGACGCGCTCATCGAGGCGATGAGCGACCTCGTCGGGGGCGCCAGGGTTGCGGTCGACCCGCTGTCGCGGCGTGCCGGCAAGGAAATTCGCAAGCTCGAGACGCGGCTCGTGGCCGCGCGCGCGACCGAGGCCAAACGTCTGCGCCAGCTTGCCGCCGCTGAAGGCACAAAAGGACGCAGGCAGGTCGCCAAGCGATCGAAGCAGGCGGGCGTAGCGGCCCAGGAGGTCGCGGCCCTCGCGGCAAAGTTGGCGGGCCTTGCGGCGACCGCAGCGGGCAACGCGGCCACCACGACCGGCGGGGCCGCTCGCGCGGTCGGGCTTGCGGCGGTCCAGGCCGTCGAGGCGGTCTCACCGATCAAGGCGCCGCGACCGGCGTCGCGAGGATCTGCCTCGACCTCGACCGGGCCCGTGACGAGGCGACGCGGTCCCGGTAAGGAAAAGGCGGGCGCCGCCGGCAAGCGCGCGACCGCGTCGACGACTACGGCATCGGCATCTGGCAAACCGGCCGGGGCGACGGCGAAGGCGGCCAAGCCGGCCTCGACTGGCGCCAAGCCAACCACAGCAGCCGCCAAACCGGCAACCGTGCGCAAGACCGCAACCTCTTCCAGGGCCGCGGCCACTTCGAAGTCCGCCGCTTCGAGCGGCAAGTCGACCACGCCGCGAACGCCCGCCACGGGCCGCGCAACCGGCACACGGCCGACGACCCGGAGGTCACCGCGCCCACCGGGTGGCGGGAGCGGCGACGCCGCCCGCTGACACGACCGTTGACGCTGCCCTGACCGGGGCGCATACGGTCGCCGCACCGGTCGTCGCCGCATCGGTCGATCTCGGGTCGAACTCGGTCCATCTCCTGGTCGCCGGGATTGCCGGCCACCGGCTCCTGCCGCTCGTCGACGAATCTGTGTTCCTGGGGCTCGGCGCCGCCGTCGCCGAGCGCGGACTCCTCGGAACGACCGCCCGCGGGGAGCTCGCTTCCGCGCTCGTGGGATATGCCAGCTTCGCTCGCGGTCTCGGGGCAACCATGGTGACGTTCATCGGCACCGAGCCGATCCGCCGAGCCGCCGATGCGGCCCGCATCGTCCAGGAGGTCGGCGTTGCCTCAGGAGCCCCGTTGCACGTGCTGTCGCACGAGGAAGAGGCCTACCTCACGATCCTGGGGGTGACCGAGGGCATGCCGGTCACGCACGAAACGCTGGTCGTGGACGTGGGCGGCGGCAGCTCCGAATTCTGCGTCGTCGATCCCGCCCGTCTGCCCCGCGCCGCCGGTCTCCAGCTCGGATCGGCCCGACTGACCGATCGGTTCGTCCGCCACGACCCGCCAACGGCGGCTGAGGTTGCGGCAATGCGCGCATCCGCGCTCGAGGCCGTTGGCGGGGCGCCGGATGCCACACCGAGCGAGATCGTGGCGGTTGGTGGCACGGCCTCCAATCTGCTCAAGGTCCTCCCGGCGGCGAAGCTCGACGGCATCCTGACCCGGGACCGGATCGCCGAGGCCCTGGCCATCCTCATGACCGAAGCGGCGGCCGCCGCGTCGGAACGTCACCTCGTGAAGCCGATCAGAGCGAGGATCCTGCCAGCGGGTGCAGTCATCGTCGACGCGATCCTCGGGCGCTACGACGTCGGTCGCCTTCGGGTGTCGGAGGCGGGGATCCGCGAGGGAGCGATCCTCGCCGTCGATCACGCCGGTCCAGCGTGGCGAGACCACCTGGCCCAGCTGGCGCACGGCTGGCGATCCTGACTTCGCCGGCGGGCCGCCTCAGAGGCCCGAGACGACTCGTCCGAGCGTTCGCCTGAACCCGATCCCGGCAACGCCCCGCCAGGCAGGGCCGACGGTCCGCCGAAGCTTTGCCACGTCGCGCTCGCGATTCACCAGGTAGCGTCCGATCGCGCCACTCTCGATCGGCGACAGATCGCCGGCGTGTTCCACGAGGAAAGTCCTGGCCATCGAGGCGGCGACATCGGCGTCGTTCATCAGGCCGAGGTGGTCCTGCAGCGCCGTCACCCTGCCGATCAGCGGCGCGGCGTCCGGGCCCAGGGCTTCCCGCACGAACTCGAGCGTGTAGCGGAGCCACTTGCCGGCAATCCGGAGCTCGTGGAGCGTCTCCACGTCGGCCCAGCGCAGGACGGACTCATAGCCGCGAACCTGTTCGTATGCCGTCCAGACGCGCGATGCGGTCGTGTCGCGGATCCGGTGGGGCTGGACCGGCCCGACGGGCAGCACGGCCGCCCCCTCGGTTCGGACGAAATCGCGGTAGTCGTCCACCCAGCGACGGAAGCCATCCGAATCCAGCTCGCGGACGAGCAGCACGCGCGCATCGTCGCGATGGGTTCTCCAGTCGGCGAGGAGTGGTTCGAGGCCACGCTGTTCGGTCGTTGGCATGTCCGCTCGGTAGTGGTCGGCGGCCTCGATCAGGACGTCGAGGTCGCGTACCGCGCCCAGTCGAGCGGCGATCTCCCGCAGACCGGTCCGATAGCGCTTCGTTCGTCCCGGCCGGAAGGCGGCGCCGAACACGCGCCAGGCCGCCCGTTGGCGGCGGGTCGCAACGCGCATGGCGTGCACATCTTCCAGGTCGTGACCCGATCGCACGCCGGCCTCACGCGCGAGCATCCGGGCGAGGTGGAAGCGCATCACCTTGCGGGCTGCCTCGGCGACGTGGTCGTCTGCCGTCACCCCAGGCGACTTCCCCACGACGAGATGGGGATCTGGTGCGATTGCCTCCTCGGCGGCTTCGTCGAGCGTGTCCGACGAGGATGGCACGGTCTCGACGTGCTCGGCCGATGGCTGGGCGACGACCGTCTCCGGCGCCCTGGTGGGCTCTGAATGGACGTCGGGCGAGCTCACTCGTGCCTCGACACGCTCCATCAGCGCGGTTCGGTCGCGGGCCCCGCCGGTCGTCCCGATCGCGGCCAGCGCGGCGTCGAGCTTGCTGCCGCGCTCCGGGGCGAGCGCCGGATCCGCCGCGAAGACTTCTGCCAGCCCGGTCAGGCGCTCCTCGTCGCCCTTCACCAGCTCGGCCTCGAGCTCGACGAATCGATGGACGACCCGCGACCGGGCGACGACGTCGACCTCGTCGAGGCTCAGCTCCACGCGGGTGTCGCCGTCGCGCACGATCCGTTTCCGCCGCAGCTGGCGAATGGTGACGAGCTCGACCAGCGGTGCGTCACCGGCCAGCTCGAGGACGAGCGATCGTGCATCCGAGGCCGGCCACTCGAGCGGGCCGGACGTGCGATCCGCCGGGCCTTCCAGCTCTTCCCGGCGAGCGGCGCCGCCGGGTCCGTTGGTGCGCGCCAGCGATTTGACCGACACGAGCGTCTCGCGCCCGGACTGGCGAATGCGGACCGCGAACCCCGCCCGCGTCAACGCCCCGCTGGCGGTGTCGACGTAGCGGTCCTCGAGCTGGGTCGCGCGGGCGGCCGAGCCGCCACTGAAGGAACCGATCTCTTCGGCGACGAGGTAGCGCTCAGCGGCCGCGAGATCCACCACCCGGAACTTCAACTCGACCTCGACCGGCCGGCCCGTGGGTGGATTCACGCGCGCGGATCCAGCGACCCTGTCCCCGCTCCCGGGCGATGCGGCTGGACGAACTGCAGCGCCCGATGGAGCGCGTCCTCCTTGAGGACTTCGAACGTGTCGATCGTGCCTGGGTG
Organism: Chloroflexota bacterium; assembly: GCA_034666905.1. Classification (GTDB taxonomy): domain Bacteria; phylum Chloroflexota; class Limnocylindria; order Limnocylindrales; family CSP1-4; genus SPCO01. The sequence continues at coordinate 5,444 of JAXDKX010000233.1, forward strand.
GCCGAGGAGTGTTTCGGTGCGGACCCACGTCGCATCGGGCTGGAGCTGCCAGGAGCGCCGATCGTCGGCCATCATGACCTCGACGATGCCGGCCAGCCTCGTCTGCGCGTCGGGATCCTCGACCGGGGCGACCGCCTCCACGCGACGGTCGAGATTGCGGTCCATCAGGTCGGCGGAGCCGATATACCACTCCCGCATGCCGCCGTTTTCGAAGCTCCAGATCCGGGAGTGCTCCAGGAATTCGCCGATGATCGAGCGAACCCGGATCCGCTCCGAGATGCCGGGCAGGCCGGGCTGGAGGGAACAGGCCCCGCGCACGATCAGGTCGACGTCGACGCCTGCGCTCGACGCCCGGTAGAGCGCCTCGATGACGGCGACGTCCACGATCGCGTTCAGCTTCAGGACGATCCGCGCCGGATGGCCCGCCGCCGCGTGCCCGATCTCCCGATCGACCAGGTCGAGGAACCGCGAGCGCAGGCTGTGTGGCGCGACGAGCAGCCGGCGGAACGTCCGCTGACGCGAGAGGCCGGTGAGCACGTTGAAGAGGTCCGTGACGTCGGCGCCGATCTCGGGCCGGCAGGTGAGCAGCCCGAGGTCCACGTAGAGCCGTGCGGTCTTGTGGTTGTAGTTGCCCGTCCCGATGTGGACATACCGGCGGAGCCAGGAGCCCTCGCGCCGCACGACCAGGGACGTCTTGGAGTGGGTCTTGAGCCCGACCAGGCCATAGACCACATGGGCGCCGGCGCGCTCCAGCTTGCGCGCCCAGATGATGTTGGCTTCCTCGTCGAAGCGCGCCTTGATCTCCACCAGGACGACAACCTGCTTGCCGCGCTCGGCGGCACGGAT
>JAXDKX010000234.1:0-5868 GCA_034666905.1 Chloroflexota bacterium
TTGCCGCCGGCCCAGCACCACTGCCGGGCGACACCCCTGGACCAAGGCTCCAGGTGGGAGCGCCCGCGCTGGGCACGCACGCCGCCACGCCCACGGCCACTAGGCCGCCGCCGGTGAGCGCGGCGCCGCGGAGGAATCCGCGCCTGGTGAGCGGCCCGACTGACCCCGGCGGCCTCGACTGGATTGGATCGGCCGGCTTCGGGAGCATCGCTTTACTGGTCATGCTGGTCACCCTCGAACTGGGCCGCGAATCGCGGAACGTACGTCATGGTCGCCTGTATCGGCGCCTAGTGACTCCTGGTCACAGCCCACGACAAGGACACGACAGTTGGCGTGCTGGGAGACACGGGTCGAGATGCTTCCGAGGACGAGGCGGCCGAGACGTCCGCGATCGTGCGAGCCGAGGACGATGATGTCGGCCCGCTCAGACTCCGAGGCCGACAGGATCGTGTCGGCGGGGTCCCCCTCCCATACCAGGAAGGTTGCCCGGGCGCCGGCTTCCCGAGCACGATGCACGATCAGCTGCACGCCGACCTCGGTCCTGGCCCGCTCCTGGTCGATGCGCCGCAGAAAGCGACCACCTGGAAGTCGCAGCCGACGGGGGTCGACAACGCTCAGCACGAGGAGTTGCGCGCCGAAATCCACGGCGAGGTGGATGGCTTCAGTGGCTGCTCGCTCGGAAGCCGCTGACAGGTCCGTCGCGAACAGCACGCGCCGAAGCCGATCTGGGGGGATCGAAATCGTGTGTCTGGCGCGAGCTTCCATGCAGGCATCATCGGGCGGCCGCCCGGCGGCGCCCAGTGACCTCCGGCCCCTCCGGGCGGGCCATCCAGCCCGGATTGTCCGGCGAGCGTGCTTGCTATCCTCATCCGTGATGCCGGATACCACGATCATCTCGAAGCCCCCCGCCGACTCGATCTACGCCGCTCTCGATGCCGCCGTCCGAGGGATCGCCGGCCTGGCCTCGGTCGACGACGTCCTCCAGGTCATCGTCGATCGGGTTCGTCCGCTTGTCGGCGCGCAATATGCCGCGCTCGGGATCGTCGACGCCGACGGGCGAATCGAGCGTTTCATCACGAGCGGAATGGATGACGAGACCCGGCGCCGGATTGGCCCGCTGCCGGAAGGGCATGGCCTTCTCGGGCTGATCATCCGGGAGAGACGATCATTTCTCGTCCCGGATCTGAACACGGACCCTCGCCGTTTTGGCTTTCCGCCCAATCATCCGCCGATGTCGAGCTTCCTTGGGGTGCCAATCACGATCAAGGGCATTTCACTCGGGCGCCTCTACCTTACGAACAAGGTTGGGGCGGACGAGTTCAGCGAGGCGGATCGCTCGCTCGTGGAGACGTTCGCGCTGCATGCCGGGATCGCCATGGAGAACGCCCGTCTTCACGAACAGCTGCAACGGCTCGCCGTGGTGGATGAGCGAGAGCGGATCTCCAAGGATCTTCACGACGGCATCATCCAGAACATGTACGCCGTCGGGCTGTCGCTCGAAGACGTCCCGGAGCTCATGGCCGTCGATCGAGCCGAAGCCGCGGCCCGGGTGGAGCGGGCGATCGACGCGATCCATCTGGCGATCCAGGACATCCGCAACTTCATCTTCGGCTTGCGTCCCGGACTGCTGGAGGGAGGATCGCTCGTCGCGGGGCTTGCTGCGCTCCTCGAGGAATACCGGCATACCACGATGATCGAACTCGACCTGCACGTCCCCGAGACCGCCGTCGAGCCGCCGGCCGACGTCATCGGCCACCTCCTGGCGATCGCCGGCGAGTCGCTCAGCAACGTCGTTCGCCATTCCCAGGCGAGTCATGCGAGCGTGGACCTCGCGGCTCCGGACGGCGCCGCTCCGCTGGTGCTCCGGATCGAGGACAACGGGACCGGCTTCGATCCCGGTGCGGTTGGCAAACTGGGACACCAGGGCCTCTCGAACACCCGCGAGCGCGCCGTTCAGATCGGAGGATCGGCCGAGATCGAGAGCCGCCCCGGACAAGGAACGACGGTCATTATCACCGTTCCTGTGCAGGGGTAGGGACGAGATGTCCCACGAAGACGTCCCGGCGACCCGACCGCTCAGCCTGCTGATCGTCGACGACCACGAGGTTGTCCGGCAGGGCCTCGTGGCGCTCCTTGGCCGGCGGCCCGAGTTCCACGTCGTCGCCGAAGCGGGGACCGTGGCGGATGCCGTCGAGGCGGCCCGTCGATTCCGTCCGGACCTCGTGGTGATGGACGTTCGGCTTCCCGATGGCTCCGGGATCGAGGCGTGCCGGGAGATCCGCGCCCACATGCCCGAGACGCGGGTCGTGATGTTGACGAGCTACCCGGATGAAGAAGCTGTCCTGTCGGCGATCATCGCGGGAGCGAGTGGATACCTGCTGAAGCAGGTTCGAGCCCGCGATCTTGTCGCCGCGCTCGAGGCGGTCGGCCGGGGCGAATCCCTGCTCGACCCGGCTGTGACGGGACGCGTGCTCGAACGGATCCGCCGGATCGCGACCGCCGACGACCCGGATGAGCTCGCCCAGCTGACGACGCAGGAGCGAAAGATCCTGCTCCTCGTCGCGGAGGGGAAGACGAACAAGGAGATCGCGGGCGAAGTCTTCCTGTCCGACAAGACCGTCAAGAATTACGTCAGCTCCATCCTCGGAAAGCTCAACCTCGAGCGGCGCGCCCAGGCCGCCGCCTACATGGCCCGGCTGCACTCCACGGGCGGCGGCGGCGGCGGCGGCGGCGGCGGGGCGGGCAGCTAGGTCTGATGCGGATCGTCACGGCGGCGGAAGCCGTCGCCGGGATTCGAAGCGGCCAGCAGGTCTACGTGCATTGCGCCGCGGCGGCACCATCGATCCTGCTGGACGCGCTCGTCGCGCGGGCATCCGATCTCCGCGACGTCGGGATGATCCATCTCCACACGGAGGGTCCGGGGCCACACCTCGCACCCGAGATGGCAGCGCACTTTCGCCATCGGGCCCTGTTCGTCGGGCCGAATGCCCGCGCCGCCGTCGACGCGGGCCGGGCCGACTATGTGCCGGTCTTCCTGTCGGACGTGCCGAACCTCTTCGATCGCGGTGCCCTCCCGCTCGACGCCGTCCTCGTCAACGCGACGCCGCCCGATGCCCACGGCTTCTGTTCGCTCGGCGTGTCGGTCGAGGCGATGCATGCCGCAATCCGGGCTGCCAGGACGGTCATCGTTCAACTGAACCGAGCCATGCCCCGGACGCTCGGCGAGAGCTTCGTTCACGTTGACGACATCGATCTGGCGGTCGAGGTCGACGTGCCCCCGTACATGCAGGCCGGCGGCCCGATCGGCGAGCTCGAGCGACGAATCGGCGAGCATGTTGCCGAGCTCATTCCGGACGGCGCGACGATCCAGCTCGGGATCGGGGCCATCCCCGCCGCCACCGCGCGAGCGCTCCTCGGTCATCGTGAGCTCGGCATCCACACCGAGATGTTCACGGACGCGGTGGTCGACCTCGTCGAGGCGGGCGTCGTGACCGGTGCCCGCAAGGAGCGTAATCGGGGCAAGATCGTCGGCGCCTTCATGATGGGTACAAAACGGCTCTACGACTTCGTGGACGACAACCCGATGGTCGAGATGCGCTCCGTCGACTTCACCAACGACACCCACGTCATCCGCTCGTTCCGGACGATGACCGCGATCAACTCGGCGATCGAGGTCGACCTGACCGGCCAGGTCGTCGCCGACTCGATCGGCTCGCGGATCTACAGCGGGGTTGGCGGCCAGATGGACTTCGTCCGCGGAGCTGCACTCGCTCCGGAAGGTCGGGCGGTCATCGCCCTGCCGTCGACGGCGGTGATGGGGACGGTTTCGCGGATCACCCCGACCCTGGCGAGCGGGGCCGGTGTCGTCACCACGCGGGCGCACGTTCGGACGATCGTGACCGAGTGGGGCGTCGCCGAGCTGTTCGGCCGCAGTCTCCGTGAGCGGGCCAAGGCATTGATCGCGATCGCCCATCCCGACCACCGCGATGTCCTCGCAGCGGAGGCCAGGCGACTGCACATCGACTGACGAGCGCGGCGGGCGCGAGGGAGCCAGCCGACACGGCTCGGAAAGGCCATGTGGCCCCTCGTTCGTGACCCACGGCAGGTACCCGACTTCGGCGCCCACAGCCACGATGGTGACGAGTTCGACGACCGGCCGGGACAAGCCAGGCGGTGCACCGATCTCAAGGGAAGGACTACATCATGGATAAGGCGAAAGGCCTTGCGGCCCTCCGGATCCTGCTCGGCGCCGGCTTCCTGTATGCCGGACTCGAGAAGGTTCTCGACTTCGCCGGCTCGGGCAAGCCATTCAGTGCGGCCGGCTTCCTCACGTTCGGCACGGGCGGCAGCCTCCCAGGCTCGGACCCCAAGGCGATCGTCAATCCGACCCACGACCTGTGGGTCTCCCTCGCCGGCAACCCGGGCCTGATCAGCGTCATCAACACGCTGGTGGTCGTTGGCGAGCTCGCGGTCGGAATCGCCCTGATCCTGGGCATCGCCACCCGGTTCGCCGGCATCGCCGGTGCGCTGCTCATGGGGTTCATCACCGTCGCTGCCTGGAGCTTCGCGTTCGGACCGGTCAACGAAACCCTGCTGTACGCGGCCGTGGCCCTCTACCTCGCCTACGCCCATGCAGGCCTCGCCTACGGGATCGACGGGATCCTCGACAAGAAGCCGATGATCACGCATCGGCCGGCGTTACAGTTCCTGCTCGGATAGCTCCGACCCGCTCCTGCCGGGTCGCGACCCGGAGCTGCACAACCGGCGGATCCCCCAGGGTTCGCCGGTTGTTCGTTGCCCTGCGACATCTCGTATTGGCACGTATCACGCACCCTCCGGGACCGCGAGAGACGAGATTCGTGGCAAGACCTTCACGCGGCCACGGGATTCGCGTTGACGCGCCCGAACCCGCTATGGCACGATGGGCCAACTCGCGTCTCGCTGCGCGCAACCCGTGTCGCACTGACCGGGCCGTCGCCGTCCGCACCACGAGGTCGTCCATGGCAACCGAGCCCGCCGCCCGCGCCGTACCTGCCCTCCGCCGCGACCGCCAGTCCGCCCTGTATCAGCGCGCCCTGAAGACGCTGCCCGGTGGCACGGACTCGAACTTCCGCGCCTGGGGCGACGACACGATCTACGTCGACCGGGGCAAGGGCGGCAAGGTCTGGGACATCGACGGCAACGAGTACATCGACCTTCGGATGGGCTATGGCCCGGTGATCCTCGGGCATGGCGATGAGCGCGTCGACGATTACGTCAACGAGCAGATGCGCCGGGGTGTCAGCTTCTCGCTCACCAGCGAGGACGAGGTCCGGGCGATGGAGCTGGTCAAGGAGCTGACCGGCTGGGTGGACAAGGCCCGGATGACCGTCTCAGGGACGGAAGCCACGATGCACGCGATGCGTGTCGCTCGGGCCTACACGGGACGCGACAAGATCGTGAAGTTCGAGGGCCAGTACCACGGCGTTCACGACTACGCTTTGATCAGCGTCACCCCCAACGACATGGCCGACCTTGGCGATCCGGATAGCCCGGTCGGACTCACCTACGGTCGCGGCATTCCCGCCCCGGTTGCCGAGACGATCATCCCGGCGCGCTACAACAACATCGATGCGCTGCGGCGCCTGTTCGAGTCCCGCGGCGAGGAGATCGCGGCGATCATCGTCGAGCCCGTCCTGGGCAACGCGCAGGCGATCATGCCCAAGCCCGGCTTCCACCAGGCCATGCGCGCGCTGACCGAGGAGTTCGGGATCCTGCTGATCTTCGACGAGGTCAAGACGGGCTTCCGCCTGGCCCGCGGCGGTGCCGCCGTATTCTTCGGGATCACGCCGGACCTCGTGACGTACGCCAAGGCGATGGGCAACGGTT
>JAXDKX010000235.1:0-4205 GCA_034666905.1 Chloroflexota bacterium
GCATGGACGGCATCCTGGGGCTGAGGACGGCCGAAACCGCTTAGGGGTATGGCGTGGGGTACGGCCCAAAACAAACGGCCCGCGAGTCGCCTCCGGGGGCCGTTTCACGTTCGGATTGTTGGCTGGCGAGGAAGGATTCGAACCTTCGATCTCCTGATCCAGAGTCAGGCGCCTTACCGCTTGGCCACTCGCCAGTAGAGCGGCGGCGATGATAACCCATCGAGCCGGCCGGCCCTCCCGGGCGTTTTCCCGCCCCTCTGCTAACCTGCCGCCCGTGGATTTGCCGCCAGACCCCGTCCCGGCGCGCCACACGTCCCGGTACCTTTCGGCGTTTCTCGATGCCCTGATTCCGGGACTCGGCCACGTCGTCTCCGGCCGCTGGCTCCGGGCGCTCCTCTTCGTTGCGCCGCTCGCGGTAATGGTGGTAGCCGCGGGCGTGGTGGCCGCCACCACGTCGGGGCCGCGCCTGGCCGCATCACTCCTGTCTGACGAGGTCATCTGGGGGCTGCTGGCGGCCCAGGGGCTTCTCCTTGCCTCGCGGCTGTTCGCCGTCGGGTCGAGCCTGTTCAATCCGGCCCTGGCTCGACCGGGTCGTCGCGACCTGTTGCCGATCGCCATCCTGCTGGGCTTCGTCATCGCCCCCCAGGCCTACGCGGGATACGCGACGGAGGTCGCTCGCGAAGCGGCCGACCAGATCTTCGTCGAGCCGGTTGCCGCGGCCGAGTCTCCGGCGCCGGGCACGCCCGCACCAGATCCGAGCTTCCTCACGACCGCGCCGCCGAGCCTTCCTGCCGCGTCGCCATCTGCCGAGCCGTCCACGCAACGGGTCACGGCGTTGGTCATCGGAGTCGACTCCGGGGTCGGCCGGAACACCTACCTGACCGACACGATGATCCTGGTCTCACTCGATCGCGCGACCAGGACCGTTTCGATGCTTTCGATCCCGCGCGACATGGTCGACGTTCCGATGGCCGATGGGCGCCAGTATCGGGACAAGATCAACTCGTTGGTCGCCTATGCCCGCAATCATCCCCAGCAGTTCCCCGGGTCGGACGGGACCGGCTTCGACGTCCTGATGGGTGCCCTCAGCGCGCTGACCGGCATCCCGATCGACTACTACGCCAAGGTGGATCTCGGCGGCTTCGTCCGTGTCGTGGACGTGCTGGGCGGCGTCGACGTCAACGTCGCGCACGGGTTCTGCGATCCGGCCTACCGCGAGTACGGCTTCCCCAACGGGTTCTCGATCACCGCCGGGCGGCACCACCTCAACGGCCAGCAGGCCCTGGGCTACGCGAGGGTCCGGAAGCCCGCCGGCGAGAGCGATTTCACCCGGGCCGCGCGGCAGCAGGAGGTGATCTCGGCGATCCGCGACTCGATTGTCCACGGTGGCTTCCTGAACGATCCGATCGGGCTCCTCCAGGCGCTTGGCAAGACCGTCGAGACGAACGTCCCGCGCGATCTCCTGCCGGACCTGGCGGAGCTGGCGAGCCAGGTGGGTCGCGAGCAGACCTATCGTGCCGTCGTCACCTATCCGTTGATCAAGGCGGGCTTTGACGTCCGGGGCTCCATCCTGATACCCGACGTCGAGGCGATCCGGGCGCTGGCCCAGAAGCTGATTCCAGCTGACGGATCCGCGCCGTCCGTTGCCTACGTCGTGCCCAAGCCGTCGACCGCGGCGGTCACCGGCAGTGGTACCGGCGGCTGCTCGCCGGCCCCCAAACCGAAGGCGACACCGACGCCGAAGCCCGTCGCCAAACCGACGCCCAGCCCGGTCCGCTCGATCGACCCGGCGGCATCCGGGTCGCCCGGTGCATCCGTCGATCCATCGCCCAGGGTCGCCCCGTCGGCCGAGGCGTCGCCCGCACCCTGACCGTTCCGCCAGTGGGGCCCCGCGAATGCAGGCGGCAGCCGCGAATTCAGCCGGCGAGCGCCTCACGGAGCAGATCGGTCAGCTGCGCCCATTCCACCAGGAACGCATCGTGGCCCTTGCTTGATCGGAGCTCGCGGTATCTGGCTCGAACACCCGCCGCGTCGGCCCTGTCCACGAGCGAGCGAACCTGCCGAGGTCCGTACAGGATGTCGCCCTCGATACCGATCCCGGTCAGGGCTACGTCCGCCGCGGCGAGCTGGAGGAGCGCGCTACCGAGTCCGCCGTGCGCCCGCCCGATGTCGTGGCCGTCCATCGCGCCGACCAGGACCCGATACGTGTCTGGATCGAACCGATCGACCAGCTTCTCGCCCTGGTGGCCGAGGTAGCTGACGATCGACGGCCGTCCGTCGTCCTCGAGCGAGCTGCCAAATCGCTCATCGAAGTCACTCTCGCTGCGATAGGTCGTCATCGCCAGCTGGCGTGCCAGTGCCAGGCCATCGAGGCCCAGCCGTTGGATGAGCTGGACCTGGAGATGGTTCCAGGCGATCGCCAGCGGGCCGATTGACGCCGGGGCGGCCATCGGGACGAGGTGGCGGACCGCCTCCGGTCGGGCGAGGCCGACCTCGAGCGCAACCATCCCGCCGAGCGAGCCACCGGTCGCCAGGGCAAGCTCTTCGACGCCGATCGCGTCGAGAAGCTGCCACTGGGCGAGCGCCTGGTCAACCGTCGTGATGGCCGGGAAGCTGGATCCGTACGGCCGACCCGTCCGCGGATCGAGCGACGTGGGCCCGGTCGTCCCGTAGCGGCCACCGAGCAGGTTGGCGCAGAGCACCCCGACCTGGCCCGTGTCGAGCGCCCGGCCAGCGCCGATCAACGGCGCCCACCAGTCGCCCGCTGCATCGGCGGAACCGGTGAGCGCGTGGATCACGAGGACCTGCGGCGCGGAGCCCGGGGGCGGGCCGTCGTGGCGGTAGGCAACCGTGAGCTCGGGGAGCGTGCCTCCGTTCGCCAGCGTGAATGGCCCCAACGAGGCAGTCTCGACCCGGCCGGTCCCCGTTGGGAGACCGGCCGGGCTGTCCGCCGGAGCGCGCAGGGTCATCCGGCGGCGCCGATGAGGTTGCCGTCGGCGGGGCTGTCGGCAGTCGCCGTCGCGAGCGCCTGCTCGAGGTCGGCGATCAGGTCGTCGATGTGCTCGAGACCAACCGACAGCCGGATGAGATCAGGAGTGGTTCCGGTGGCGACCTGCTCCTCGGGCTCCAGCTGCGAGTGCGTCGTGGAGGCCGGATGGATGATCAACGACTTGGCGTCGCCGACGTTCGCCAGCAGGCTGAAGATCTGGACGTTGTCGATCAGCCGGCGGCCGGCCTCGACCCCGCCCTTCACCCCGAAGGTCACGATGCCACCGAACCCACCGGTCAGGTAGCGCTTGGCCAGGTTGTAGGAGGGATGCGTCTCGAGGCCCGGGTAGCTGACCCAGGTCACCTCGGGCCGAGTCTCCAGCCAGCGAGCGACCGCCAGGGCGTTTTCGCTGTGCCGGGTGATCCGGAGCGGCAACGTCTCGAGGCCCTGGAGGAAGAGGAACGAGTTGAACGGGCTCAGGGCCGCGCCGATGTCGCGGAGCCCCTGGACGCGCAACTTGAGGATGAACGCGAGGTTGCCGAAGGCCTTCGAGTAGCTGATGCCGTGGTATGACGGGTCCGGATCAACGAAGTCCGCCTTGAATCGTTCGGAAGCGGCCCAGTCGAAGGTGCCGCCATCGACGACCACGCCGCCGATCGCGGTGCCGTGGCCACCGATCCACTTCGTCGCGGAATGGATGACGATGTCCGCACCGTGCTTGATCGGCTGGGCAAGCAGCGGGGCGAACGTGTTGTCGACGATGACCGGGACGCCGCGGGCGCGGGCGACATCGGCGATAGAGGCGAGGTCGTGAACGTCGAGCCGTGGGTTCCCGATCAGCTCGAGGAAGACCGCCTTGGTCTTCTCGTCGATCGCGCGGCCGAACGCCGAAGGATCGGAACCGTCCACGTAGCGGGTCGTGATCCCGATCTTGGGCAGCGTGTGGGTGAACAGGTTGTACGTCCCGCCGTAGAGCGACGACGAGGAAACGATGTTGTCGCCGGCCCGGGCGATGTTGAGGATCGACAGAGTCTCGGCCGCCTGGCCGCTGGCCAGGGCGAGCGCCGCGACACCGCCCTCGAGCGCCGCGACGCGCTGCTCGAACACGTCGTTGGTCGGGTTCATGATCCGGGTGTAGATGTTGCCGTACTCCTGGAGCTCGAACAGGTTGGCGGCGTGGTCCGGGCTCTCGAAGACGAAGCTGGTGGTCTGGTAG
>JAXDKX010000236.1:0-5267 GCA_034666905.1 Chloroflexota bacterium
CGCCCGGCGGCATCGTCGTCGGCGGCCATCGCGGCCGCCCGCAGCAGCGACGGAACCGTTCCGGCGTCCGTCCAGTGGCCGTCGTAGACGCGAGTGAAGTGCCGGCCGTCCGGGATGTAGTGATTGAGGACGTCGGTGATCTCCAGCTCGCCCCGACCGGACGGCGCCAGTCCCTCGATCACCGCGAACGCGTCTGGCCGAAGGAAATAGACTCCGATCGGGATCAGGTCGCTCTTGGGGTGCTCGGGCTTCTCCTCGAAGCCCACGACCCGGCCGTCGGTGTCGAGCTCGGCCACCCCGAAGCGCTCCGGGTCCGGAACCCGGTAGAGCAGGGTGCCGGCGTCGTACGGTCCCCGCTCGAAGTCGCTGGCGCTGTCGAACAAGGGGGCGCCGCGCAGGATGTTGTCGCCGAGCACGCAGCAGAATGCGTCGTCCCCGACGAAGTCGCGTGCCAGCCCGATGGCGTGAGCGATCCCCAGCGCGCCCGATTGGTATCGGTAGGTCAGATCGAGCCCGAACGCAGACCCGTCAGCCAGCAGCTCAACGACGTCGCCGACGCTCTTGCCACCGACCACGACCATGACCTCGCGGATCCCCATCCCGGCGAGCGTCTCGATCGGGTAATAGATCATCGGCCGGTCGTAGATCGGGAGCAGGTGCTTGTTGGTGACGATCGTCAGCGGATAGAGCCTCGTGGCGGTGCCGCCGGCGAGAACGATGCCCTTCATCGCCCGGAAGGGTAGCAGCCGCCGAGATCAGGGGGACTTGCTGGGTCCCGCGCCTGATGACGGTTGGGCGGTCGGCGTGAAGCACGGCTGCTCGCCCTGCGGGAGGGTCCCGTTCGGCGGCACACCGCAATCGATCGGCTGCTGCTCGATCGGTGGCAGGCCGCCCTGGTAGTCGAGGACGACGAGGACGTATTCGAGCTTGTCGGGATTGGCCGCTGGCTGCAGGAAGGCTGTCTGGACGACGGCGTTCGCGTCGCGCCTGACGTCGATCACCTGCCCGAGCAGGAGCCCCTTGGGATAGGGCGAGCGGATCCCGGCGCCGAGCTCGATCCCGGCCGTGACGACCTCGTCGCCGACCGTGACGACCGCGCTCGAATCGATCTGGTTCATGACCAGCGTGCCGTCGTCCAGACCGCCGACCACCTCGCCGGTCGCGGCATTGGTGGTCAGCTGGCCGATGACGGTCGAGCTCGAATCCGTGACCAGCACGACCTTGGCACTGTCCGGCCCGACCTCGACGACGCGACCCGCAAGCGCACCGCCGGCGGCGACGACGACGTCGCCGACCACGATCCCGTCGTTGGTCCCTCGGTCGAGGACGACGAGCCGGCGGAATTCGGACGACTCGCGAGCGATCACGGTCGCCGCCGCGGTCTTGAAGTCGAACCCGGCCTTCATCTGCAGCAACCCGGTCAGCGACTCGTTCTCGCGGCGGATCTCGTCGAGTCGCGCGTTCTCGGCAGTCAGCCGCTGGTTCTCCGACAGCAGTGCCTCGTTCTGGACGCGGAGGCGATCGATCTCGGAGACTGCCGTGGCCATCGAGGCGATCCCCCGGGCGACGTCGTGGACGGCGCCCTGGATCGGACGGAAGGCAAAGCTGACCCCGTTCTGGACCTCGCGAACGGCCGGGTTCGACGAGAAGGCCATGAGCAGGCTGCTGACGACGAGCAGGACCGCGAAGGCGATCCCGCGTCGACGGGCCGTTCGATTGGCGAGGAGGGAGGTCATCGGGCGCTCTCGGCGGCCGCCGGCATTACCGCGGCGGGCGGGAGTAGGTCTCGGAGACAAGGACACGATCCATCGCGTCCAGCTCCTGGAGGACGACGCCCGTGCCGCGGGCGACGCAGGTCAGCGGGTCGTCGGCGACGTGGACCGGCATCTGGGTCGCCTCGGCAACCCGTCGATCGAGGCCGGCAAGGAGGGCGCCGCCACCGGCCAGGACGATCCCCTGGTCCATGATGTCGGCGACGAGCTCGGGCGGCGTCTCCTCGATCGTATCCTTGACCGTATCCACGATCTGCTGGACAGAGGGCTCGATGGCCTCGCGGATCTGGTCGGCCCCGACCTCGACGCTGCGCGGGAGGCCGGTGAGGAGGTCGCGACCGCGCAGCGCGACCCGCTGCGCGTCCCAGTCGCCGGGATAGGCGGACCCGATGGCGATCTTGATGTCTTCGGCCGTCCGCTCGCCAAGGAAGAGGTTGTACTCGCGCCGGGCGAACGAGACGATGTCCTGGTCCATCTCGTCACCACCGATCCGGATCGATCGGCTGACGACGATCCCGCCGAGGCTGATGACCGCGACCTCCGTGGTGCCGCCGCCGATGTCCACGATCAGGCTCCCTGACGGCTCGCTGACCGGAAGGCCCGCTCCGATGGCGGCCGCCATCGGCTCCTCGATCAGACGCGCCCAGCGCGCGCCGGCGTTGAGGGCGGCGTCGCGGACGGCGCGCTTCTCGACCTCGGTCACGCCCGACGGAATGCCCAGCAGCATTCTCGGCCGGGCGATCGTGCCGACTCGATCGTGGACCTTGTCGACGAAGTACTTGATCATCTGCTCGGTCACGTCGAAATCGCTGATCACGCCGTCACGCAGCGGCCGGATGGCGATGATGTTGGCGGGCGTGCGTCCGACCATCCGCTTGGCCTCGGCTCCGACGGCCAGGACTCGGCGCGTCTTGGCGTCGATGGCGACGACCGACGGCTCGCTGATCACGATTCCCCGATCACGGACGTGGACCAGCGTGTTGGCGGTCCCGAGATCGATCCCGATGTCGCGGGAGAAGAGGCCGAGGAGTCGGTCGAGCATGATGCCGGGCGGATCCTTCGTGGTGGCGGTTCATCGCGTCGAGGGTCGCCGGGGCCGGGGCGAGTCGCGCGTGGGTATCCGGGTCGGGCAGGGAAAGCCCGGGCAGTATACCCGCTCACTTGCCGACAGCCGGCCCGGCTCCAGGTTCGCTCAGCCGGCCACCCTGGCGGCTGGCTCCGTCCGATCGAACGAGACGCCGCGATCGCGCAACGAGACGTAGGCATCGTGGCCGATGACGAGGTGATCCAGCAAGGCGATGTCCAGCAGGCGGCCGGCGGCCAGCGCCTCCGCGGTGAGGTGGAGATCGTCCGGTGACGGCGTCGGATCGCCCGATGGATGGTTGTGGACGAGGATCGCGCCGGCCGCGTTGAGCCGGACGGCGTCCCGGAACAACTCGCCTACCCGCACCAGGGATGAGCTGACGTTGCCCTGGTACACGGTCGCCACGCGCAGGACATGGTTCTTCGTATCGAGCAACACGACGCGCAGCTCTTCGCGCTCGAGTCGGCCCATCTGGAGGACCAGCCGCTCGGCCACGTCGGCTGGACCGCGGATCGTCCAGCGGGCGGCGGGCCAGTCCGCGAGAAGGCGCCGTCCGAGCTCGAATGCCGCCACCAGCTGCGCCGCCTTTGCGACGCCGATGCCGCCCACGGTCGCAAGCTCCTGTTCCGAGGCGCGGGCAAGGCCGGCAAGGCCATCGTGCCTCGCCAGCGCGTCGCCCGCGAGGTCGACCGCCGACCGGCCACGCGTGCCGGAACCCCAGACCAGTCCGATCAGCTCCGCCGATGTGAGCCCGCCCACGCCTCGCATCGCCAGCCGCTCCCGCGGACGCTCGGCAAGGGGCAGCTCACGGATCGCCCGGCCTGCGACCGGTGCGGCCTCGAAGCCGGGCCCCTGGGTTCGCGGCATGTCGATTCTCCAAGGGTGAACATCGAGTTGAGGCGTCCCCGGGCCCGGACGACGGGAGCCCGCCGATTCCCCCCGCCATCCGGACCGCGAGGACAGCGCAGAGCCTACGGACGACCCCTCATCCGGGGCTCAATCGGGCGTGCATCCGCGATCACGGACGGGACCTCGTCGCGGGGGGCGTCAAATCGTCCGGCTGGCGACTTCGGCAACCACCAGCAGGACCCCGTTGAACGCCGCGTGCAGGCCGAACGACGACCAGATCGTGCCGCGTCGCACGAACAGCAGCCCGAGCGCGAGGGCGATGGGCACGCGGGTCCCGAAGCCCACGACCGCGAGCCCGATTGCATCTCCGGCAGACGAGCCCGAGATGGTCAGGACGTGGGCCAGCGCGAACACCAGGGCGGCCCGAACGAGGCCTCCGCGGACGCCCATGCCCCGAATCCAGGCGGTGGTCGCGAAGCCCCGGAAGAGGACCTCCTCGCCGAATGGGGCGACGATCACGCCGGCGAGCAGCGACAGGGCGAAGCCGACCGGCTCGTGCGTGGGCGGGAGCGGACTCTCGGGCGTAACCGGGAAGATCGACAGGAGGACCGCCGAAACGGGGACGGTCAGGGCGATGACGGGCAGTGCCCACAGTGCGCCGCCGCCGATTTCGCCGAGCGCGCGGAGATCCGGGCACCGAACGCCCATCTCCCGCCAACCGAGGGCGCCCGTGTCGACGATGAGGAGGCGGATGAGGGCGAGATAGACGACCGCCTCGACGGCAATCGACAGCAGGCTCGCCAGCGGACCTTCGAGCGGCACACCGAGCGCGGCGAGCGGCAGCCCGGTCACGATGAGGATCAGGATCGAGACCGGGATCGAGGCGCCGAAGACCAGGAACGGCGAAGGGCCAGCGTAGGCGGCCACGGCGCGGACGCGGCGTTCGATGCCCTGCGAGCCCGCGGCGGCGATCAGCCCGATCGACAGAAGGGCAAGCCCGACCACGAGCACGATCGCCGACGCCGCACCGCCGCGGGAGAGGATGCCGAGGACAACGGCGCCCAGCCCTGCCACGGTGGCAAGCCAGCCGACGACGAAGAGGGCGGGCACGGATCGGCCTTCGATGGTGAAGGTGGAAGCGCCCGGGCGGGCGCCGGCTGGATCTGCCGCGGGCGGGTCCGTCGGAGCGTCCGATCCGGATCCCGGGGCGGGCGTGGTCAACGCTCCGGCAGCGGGTCCTGGGCGGAGGGCGCGGAACCGGACGCACGTGCCGAGCTGGCCGACCGGGACGAGCCAGCGCGCGACTGTCCCGACTGTCGTGCGCTCGGCCGTGAGGGTGGCGGTGGGACGCTGGCCGCAGCCCGAGGCATAGCCGGGTCGATCGCCGCGGCGGCGACTCGACCGCTCACGTCTCGGGCGCCGGCGAGGGATTCGAGGCCGGGCGCCACCAGCGGACGGCGTTCGAAGTCCTTGCCGCACCACGCGCACAGCGACCAGTCGAGGCCGACCAGCCGGCTGCAGTTCGGGCAGACGCGGTTGAGCCTCGTCCGGCAGGTCGGGCA
>JAXDKX010000237.1:0-5632 GCA_034666905.1 Chloroflexota bacterium
GCATCTCACCGGCGATGCTCGCAACCGTCGCGCAACCGGAGGTCCCCGAGGCGCGACGGTACAATCGAGACGTCACAAACAGATCCCCCTGCAGCCCGCCGCCGGGCTGCCGCCCCGCCCGGAGGACTCGTCCGATGACCACGACCGCCGTCCCCGCCGCCGACCGTCCCCACAAGGCCGCCAAGCGCTACATCTACGCGTGGGGTGGCAGCAAGGCGGAAGGCGACGCCACGATGCGCGACCTGCTCGGTGGCAAGGGCGCGGGCCTGGCCGAGATGACCAACGCGGGGCTCCCGGTACCGCCCGGATTCACGATCACGACGGAAGCCTGCAACGACTACTTCACCGCCGGCGAGAAGCTGCCCGACGGCCTCTGGGACGATGTCCTCGAGGCGGTCAAGGAGGTCGAGGCGCTGACCGGCAAGGGCTTCGGCAACGCTGCGGACCCGCTGCTCGTCTCGGTCCGCTCTGGCGCCAAGTTCTCCATGCCGGGAATGATGGACACGGTCCTGAACCTGGGCCTCAACGAGGAGACGCTGAACGGCCTGGTCGCCTTGACCGGCAACGAGCGATTCGGCTGGGACGCCTATCGCCGGTTCATCCAGATGTTCGGGCGGATCGTGATGGACGTCCGGGGCGAACGGTTCGACCACGCCCTCGAGGCCGCCAAGGAGCAGCACGGCGCGACCCAGGACACTGATCTCGATGCCGCCGCGCTGCGCACGCTCGTCGACGACTTCAAGGCCATCGTCAAGGCGGATGCCGGCCGCGACTTCCCGGGCGACCCGCACGAGCAGCTGGATCTGGCGATCAAGGCCGTCTTCGCCAGCTGGTTCGGCAAGCGTGCCGTTGACTACCGGAACAACCAGAAGATCGCCCACGACCTCGGCACGGCGGTCAACGTCGTGACGATGGTCTTCGGCAACATGGGCGACGACTCCGGAACCGGGGTGGCCTTCACCCGCGACCCCAACACCGGCGAGAAGGTCCTCTTCGGCGAGTACCTCACCAACGCCCAGGGCGAGGACGTCGTCGCCGGGATCCGGACTGCTCCCAAGATCAGCCAGATGCAGACCGAGATGCCAGGGGTCTACGCCGAATTCCAGCGGATCGGCCAGCAGCTCGAGAAGCATTACCGTGACGTCCAGGACCTCGAGTTCACGATCGAGCGCGGCAAGCTCTACATGCTCCAGACACGCTCCGCCAAGCGGACCGCCGCCGCGGCCGTGAAGATCGCCACCGACCTCGTGGCCGAAGGCGTGATCACCAAGGCCGAGGCGCTCGGCCGGATCGAGCCTGCCCACGTCGATCAGCTTCTCCGCGATCAGTTCGATCCTTCGGCACGAGCGAAGGCCACCTACCTGGCCAAGGGCCTCAACGCCTCGCCCGGCGCGGCCGTCGGTCGAGCCGTCTTCGATGCCGACACGGCGGTCGAATGGGTCGGCCGGGGCGAACGCGTCGTGCTCGTGCGGATCGAGACCTCGCCCGACGACTTCCACGGGATGGCCGTCGCGCAGGGGATCCTCACCGCTCGCGGCGGCGCGACCAGCCATGCCGCGGTGGTGGCCCGCCAGATCGGCAAGCCGTGCGTCGCCGGCTGTCACGAGCTGGTGATCGACTACGGGGCCAGGACGGCATCGGCGAATGGCGTCAGCTTCGCCGAGGGTGACTGGCTGAGCGTCGACGGCGCCACCGGCGAGGTCTTCCTCGGCGCCCTGCCGACGGTCTCCGCCCGGTTCGAGGACCAGCCGGACCTCCAGACGGTCCTCAAGTGGGCCGACGAGATCCGCCGGATGCAGGTCTGGACCAACGCCGACAAGCCCGAGGAGGCGGCCCTCGCCCGTTCCTACGGGGCACAGGGGATCGGCCTCTGCCGCACGGAGCACATGTTCCGCGAGGGCGAGCGCCTCGAGATCGTCCGGGGAGCCATCCTGGTCGCGAACGCCGCCACGCGCGCCAAGGCCAAGGCCGCCGGCGGCGGATCATTGACCCCGGACGAAACGGAGGCCGTCAACACCTTCGATGCGGCGATGGCCAAGCTCGAGGTCCTCCAGCAGGGCGACTTCGAGGGCATCTTTCGGGCGATGGACGGCCTCCCGGTCGTCGTCCGCCTGATCGATCCACCGCTCCACGAGTTCCTGCCGAACCTCGAGGAGCAGCTGGTCAAGGTGACGAAGGCCGGCGACGCCGCGACGGAAGAGGATCGCGTGCTGCTCGCGACGATCAAGTCCATGCACGAGCAGAATCCGATGCTGGGGCTGCGCGGCTGCCGCCTCGGCCTGATGATCCCGGACTTCGTGAAGGTCCAGACGCGGGCCATTCTCAATGCCCAGATCGCGGTCAAGACGTCCGGCGGCAACCCCAAGGCCAAGATCATGATCCCGCTCGTCGGTCACGTGAACGAGCTGTCAGCGACGAAGACGCTGCTCGAAGCCGAGGCGAAGGCCGTCGAGGCAAAGGCCGGCGTCAACGTGGAGTACGTCTTCGGCACCATGATCGAGGTCCCCCGAGGCGCCCTCACCGCCGACGAGATCGCTCGCCACGCGGCATTTTTCAGCTTCGGCACCAACGACCTGACGCAGATGACCTTCGGCTATAGCCGCGACGACGCCGAGGGCGGCTTCCTCCTCAAGTACGTTGAGGACGGGATCCTCCCGTTCAACCCGTTCCAGACCCTGGACGACGCCGTGGCTGGCCTGATGAAGACCGCCGTCGACAAGGGGCGAGCGACCCGACCGGATATCGAGCTGGGGATCTGCGGCGAGCACGGCGGCGATCCCGCATCGATCCACAAGTGCGAGCAGATCGGCCTCGACTACGTGTCGTGCTCACCGTTCCGTGTCCCGGTCGCTCGACTCGCCGCCGCCCAGGCGGTGCTGGCCTCCGCGGAGCGCGACAAGTAGAACGGTACCGGGCGAGCCTGAACCGAGCGAGGCCGAAGGCGGACCGGCCAATCGTTCGCCGGCCGCCGGGCCATCCCTGGCGGTGACCGGTCTGCGCCGATTCCTGCTCGATACCGGACCGCTGCGGAAGGACCGCGACTACCGCTGGCTCTGGTCCGGCCAGGTGATCTCGGGGATGGGCAACCAGGTCACCCGGGTGGCACTGCCGTTCCAGGTCTACGTGCTGACCGGCTCGACCCTGGCGATCGGCGCGCTGACCCTCGTCCAGCTCATCCCGATCCTGCTCTTCGCTCTCGGTGCCGGCTCGCTCGCCGACGCCGTCGACCGCCGGCGGCTGTTGATGATCACGCAGACCGGGCTCGCCGCGTGCAGCCTGGCGCTGGTGCTGCTGGCGCTCGGTGGCAATCCGCCACTGCCCGCCATCTTCGCGGTGGCGTTCCTGGCGGCTGGGCTCGGGGCCGTAGACCAGCCCACGCGGGCCTCGTCGATCCCGCGGCTCGTCGCGCCGGAGCGGCTGCAGGCGGCGATCGCCCTGAACCAGCTGAACTTCCAGACGGCGTCGATCGTCGGTCCCGCCGCCGGCGGCCTCCTGATCGCGACGGTCGGGATAGCCGGCGCCTATGCCGCCGACGTGATCACGTTCACCGCGTCGCTGATCGCGCTGCTCGCGATCCGGCCGATCCCGCCGATGAGCGACGCGGCGCGTCCAGGCCTCGCCGCCATCGCCGAGGGCCTCCGCTTCGCCAGGGAGCGGCGCGCGATCCTCGGCAGCTTCGTCATCGACCTCGACGCGATGATCTTCGGCATGCCGACCTCGCTTTTCCCGGTCCTGGCGCTCGACGTCTTCAAGACTGGGCCGGCCGGTTTCGGCCTCCTGGCGGCAGCGCCGGCGGTCGGTGCCTTCCTCGGGGCTCTGCTCTCGGGCTGGGTGTCGTCGGTGACCCGGACCGGGCGAGCGGTCGTCGTCGCCGTGGTCGGCTGGGGATTGGCGATCACCGCGTTCGGGCTGGTCACGTTCTCGTTCCCACTGGCCCTCCTCTTCCTGGCGCTTGCCGGAACCGCGGATGTCTTCTCGGCCGTCTTTCGCTCCACCATCGTCCAGATGGAGACGCCCGATGCTTTGCGCGGCCGGGTCATGTCGATCCACGGCCTGGTCGTGACCGGCGGCCCGCGTCTCGGCGATATGGAGGCGGCAGGCGTTGCCGCGCTGGTCGGGCCGCAGGCTGCCGTGGTTTCGGGTGGGATCCTCTGCCTGCTCGGCGTGGTCGCGGTGGTTCGGTGGTTTCCGGAGTTCGCCGGGCACACGATCCGCCGGCCGGCCGCGGCCTAGGATACGCGGGTGCCCCGTTACCTCCCCGAGGACTCGCTCAAGTCCCCGCGCTTCACCGGCCCCTCGACCTTCGCGCGCCTTCCGTACATCCGTACGCTCGACGAGGTCGACGTCGCGGTCGTGGGCGTGCCGTTCGACACCGGCGTGACGTACCGCGTCGGCGGCCGGTTCGGTCCGAACAGCGTCCGGGCGGCCAGCGTCATGCTCCGGCCGTACAACCCGAACCTCGACGTCAAGCCCTTCGAGATCCTGTCGTGCGTCGACTATGGGGACATCGCTATCGTGCCCGGCTACACCGAGCGGAGCTACGCCGCCATCGAGGCCGAGGTCCGCCCGATCGTGGAAGCCGGCGTGGTCCCGCTCCTGATTGGCGGCGACCACGCCTGCACGCTGCCGCACCTCCGCGCCACGCGCTCCCGGGGCCCGGTCGCGGTGATCGACTTCGACGCGCACACCGACGCGTGGGACAGCTACTTCGGCGAGCAGTACAACCACGGGACCTGGATGCGGCGGGCGATCGAGGAGGGGCTGGTCGACACGGCCCACTCGATCGAGGTGGGCCTTCGCGGCCCGCTCTACGACGCCGGCGACTGGACCAGCCTGCGCTCGGAGCTCGGGCTCGAGTACCTCACCACCGAGGACGTGTTCGCCGGCGGGCCTGAGGCGACCGCGGCGATCATCCGCGAGCGGGTCGGCGATCGGCCGGCGTTCATCAGCTTCGACATCGACGTCGTGGATCCGGCCTTCGCGCCCGGGACCGGGACGCCGGAACCAGGCGGGCTCTCCGCTCATGACGCCCTCGCCATCGTTCGCGGGCTGGCCGGCATCGACTTCGTGGGCTTCGATGTCGTCGAGGTCATCCCGGCCTACGACCCGGCGGGCCAGACGGCCTTCCTCGCGGCGAACCTGGCGTTCGAGATGCTCTCGCTCGTCGCGCTGCGCCACGGCACCGCGGTAGGGGCCGAATGAGCCACCACGAATCCTGGCGGTCGATCCTTCCGCCCGGCTTCAGCTGGCCATCCGGGATCCGCGCCGCAGCGTGCTTCACGTTCGACCTCGACGCCGAGAGCCCGATCCTGTTCGAGTTCCCCGAGACCGCGCGCTACCTCGACGTGATGACGCACCAGGCGTACGGGCCGCGGACGGCCGTCCCACGCCTGCTCCGGCTGCTCGATCGGCAGGGGATCCGGGCCACGTTCTTCGTCCCGGGCTATTCCGCGGAGCGCTGGCCTGACGGGGTCCGCTCGATTCGCGACGCGGGCCACGAGATCGCTCATCACGGCTACCTCCACGAAGGATCGCGAGGCGTCGACCCGGAGACCGAGGAGCGGCGCCTCCTGCGCGGCTTCGAGGCGCTCGAGTCCGTGGCCGGCGTCCGGCCGATCGGCTACCGGGCCCC
>JAXDKX010000238.1:0-7246 GCA_034666905.1 Chloroflexota bacterium
TGCGGCGACCCATCAGGTCTCGAAGCGCCAGCGCGTTGCGCCGTGCGGTTCAGCCGTCGCGACACCAAACGCGGTCCTTGGCGTGAATTCGTAGAGGTCCCAGGGTGGTGGCCCGGCGCTCGGTGCGCTGTATGGCGCTGTGAATGCGCCGTCCTTGACGGTCGCCGGCCAGCCCTGCGCGTCGTACAGCTCCGCGAGCCGCTGGAGCGTCGGCGTGTCCGTCACCTTGGTCGCCGTGCCCTCGACGATCAGGTCGAGGTCGGGCAAGTTGACCGAGATGACGCAGTCCGCCCGCTCGGCGAGGTTTCGGCTCTTGCGTGTTCGGGAGCCGCTCACGAAGTAGAACTTGCCGTCGACCCAAAGGGCGCCGATCCCCGCGACATGCGGCCGTCCGTCGGGCCGAACCGTTGCAAGGAAATGGGTGGTGTGTTCGTCGGTTCCGGCCTCGAGCTGCTGCTCCGCGCGTGACCAGGGGATCGGCGGATGGCCGTAGATGTCGAGGTTCGTCTCGTCCATGGTCTGGCTCCTCCGGTTCTACTCAGTACGCGGCGAGCTTGCGGATGCCGTCGGCGATCTTCTCGGGGTTGACCATGAACCAGTCCTCGAGGACGTGGTTGTAGGGCACGCCCGGGACCTCGGGGCCGGCGATGCGGGTGACGGGGCCATCGAGGTAGTCGAACGCTTCTTCGGCGACGATCGCGGCGACCTCGGCGCCGTAGCCACCGAACTTGTTGTCCTCGTAGACGACCAGGCACTTCCCGGTCTTGCGCACGGAGTCGAGCAGGGTCTCGCGATCGAGCGGCCGGAGCGTCCGCAGGTCGACGACCTCGGCGCTGATGCCGTCCTCGGCCACCCGGTCGGCGGCTTCGAGCGCGTAGTGCGCCATCAGCCCGTACGCGACGACCGTCACCTGCGAGCCCGGGTGGGTCACCTTGGCCACCCCGAGCGGGACCGTGTAGTCGGTGTCGGGAACGTCGCCGCGGACGGATCGATACATCTTCTTGTGCTCGAAGAAGAGGACCGGGTCCGGGTCGCGGATGGACGAACGCAGGAGGCCCCTGGCGTCGTGCGGCGTCGAGGGCACGACCACCTTGAGGCCGGGAACGTGGGTGAAGAACGCCTCCACCGACTGCGAGTGGTAGAGCGCGCCGTGGACACCGCCACCGTACGGCGCCCGGATCGTCATCGGGACGCCGTAGCCGTTGTTCGATCGATAGCGCATCCGCGCGGCCTCGGACACGATCTGGTTGAAGGCCGGGAAGATGAAGTCGGCGAACTGGATCTCGCAGACCGGGCGCAGGCCGTTGACCGCGGCACCGATCGAGGTCCCCACGATCATCGATTCGGTCAGCGGCGTGTCGATCACGCGGTCGTCGCCGAATTCCGCCCACAGCCCGTCCGTGGCCAGGAAGACGCCGCCCTTCTTGCCGACGTCCTCGCCCAGGAGGATGACCGTCGGGTCGCGGCGCATCTCGTCTACGAGCGTCTCGCGGATGGCATCGATGAACGTCTTCGAGGCCATCAGCCGGTCGTCTCGTCGTCGGCGTAGACGTAGCGCGTCGCGTTCGCCGGGTCCGGGTCGGGCTGTGCCTCGGCGTAGTCCGTCGCGTCCTCGACGGCGGCGCCGATCTCGGCCATCAGGCGCGCTTCGACCTCGTCGGTCAGGATGCCGGCGTCGCGCAGCTGCTCGCGAAAGCGTGGCAGGGCATCGTGACCGAGCTCGGCGGCGAGCTCTTCGGCGGATCGGTACTTGGTCTGCTGGTCGTCCGATGAGTGGCCGGTGAGTCGCGTCACCTTGGCCTCGATCAGGCTTGGGCCATCGCCCGCGCGTGCCCTCGCGACCGCGTCTCGCGCCGCCGCGTAGCAGGCGAGGACATCCGTCCCGTCGACCACGACGCCAGGGATGCCGTAGCCGGAAGCTCGATCGGCGACATTGGCGACCGACACCTGCATCGCCGCCGGCACGCTGATCGCGTAGCCGTTGTTCTCGACCACGAAGACGAACGGCAACTTGTGGATCGCGGCGAAGTTCAAGCCCTCGTGGACGTCGCCCTGGTTGGAGGAACCCTCGCCCATCGTGGTCAGGGCTACCTGGCCGGTCTTGCGGATCTTGGCGGCGAGCGCGATCCCTACGGCGTGAAGCAGCTGGGTGGCGACCGGCGACGAGACGGACACGATGTTGTGCTCGTGGCTGCCGTAGTGGCCGGGCATCTGGCGCCCACCCGAGGAGGGGTCGCCGGCCGTCGCGTATTGCGCCGTCATGATGTCGCGCGCGCTCATCCCGAAGGTCAGACAGGTCGCGATGGACCGGTAGAACGGGGCGATCCAATCGTGGCCCTTCTGGAATGCCCAGGTGATCCCGACCTGGGCGCCTTCGTGGCCCTGGCCGCTGATCACGAACGGGATGCGCCCGGCACGGTTGAGGATCCACATCCGCTCGTCGACCGCCCGGGCCAGGGCAACGAGCCGGTACATCTCGATCAGGTCGGCGTCGGAGAGGCCGACCGACTCGCCGATCTTCGACTCTCGCCGCTTGGTCACGGCCATCGCTCGGATCCGGCCTCAGCTAGAAGTTGATGGACTGGCCGTCGACCGCCATGGCCGCCTCGCCGATCGCCTCGGACAGCGTGGGGTGAGCGTGGGTCGCGCCGCCGATCTCCCACGGCGTGACATCGAGCTCGAACCCGAGCGATGCCTCGGCAATCAGGTCGGTCGCGTGCGGCCCGACGATGTGGACACCGAGCGTGTCGTTGGTTTCGCTGTCCGCGATGACCTTCACGAAGCCCTCGTACTCGCCGCCGATGATCGCCTTGGCGATGGCCTGGAACGGCACCTTGCCGATCTTGACCTTCAGGCCCCGTTCCGCGCACTGGGCCTCGGTCAAGCCGATCGACGCGATCTCGGGGCGGCAGTAGGTCGCGCGCGGTTGCTTCGTGTAGTCCATCTCGTGGACGTCCTTCTCGCCGGCGATGGTGTGGGCCGCGATGAGGCCCTCGTGGGCGGCGGTGTGGGCCAGCCACAGGCCGCCGATGACGTCGCCGATCGCATAGACATGCGGTTCCCTGGTGCGCATGCGACCGTTGACCTTGATCACCCCGCGATCGGTTTCGATCTTGGTGGTGTCGAGCCCGATCTCCTCGATGTTGGCGGCCCGTCCGGTTGCGACGAGCATCAGCTCGGCGCGCAGCTCCGCCGGTTCCTTGCCCTCGGGCCCGACCATGAGGCAGATGCCGTCGCCGTCGGCGGTCACGGATTTCGCATCGAACCGGGCCGAGGTCATGACCGTGATGCCGCGCTTGGTGAAGCTCCGTTCCACCACCTTGCCGACCTCGGCGTCTTCGAGCGGCACGACCTGGGGCAGGTACTCGAGGAGCGTCACCTTGACCCCGACGTCGTGGAACATGCTGGCGAACTCCACGCCGACCGCGCCCGCACCAACGATGACGATGTCCCTGGGCAGTGACTCCATCTTCAGGACGTCGTCGCTGGTGACGATTCGCTTGCCGTCCGGGTCCAGGCCGGGCAGCGACTTGACTCGCGAGCCAGTCGCGAGGATCACGTCGGTCGCGTTGAGGATCCGTTCGCCACCACCGGCCGCCTTGCCGTCCTCTCCCGGCTGGACGACGCGGATCTTGCCGGGTCCGTCGAGGCGCCCGCGGCCGGCGATCCAGGTGACCTTGTTCTTGTCGACGAGAGTCTTCAGGCCCGTCCACATCCGCTTGACCACGGCATCGCGGCGAGCGGCCATCGCCGCGTAGTCCACGACCGCCTCGCCCGGCAGGGTCAGGCCGTACTCCTTGGCGTGGCGGATCCGGTCCGCGAACGCGGCCGATTCGAGCAGCGCCTTGGTCGGGATGCAGCCTCGGTGGAGGCAGGTTCCACCGATTTTGTCCTCGTCGACGAGGGCGACCTTGAGGCCGAGCTGGGCGCCGCGGAAGGCGGCGGTGTAGCCCCCGGTCCCGGCACCGAGCACGACGAGGTCGAAGTCATTGGAAGAGCCGACGGCCACGGGATCAGGCCGCCGCAACGGGGTGGGTCATCGCATTCGATGGTACGCGCGGCGTCGCGAGACGCGCAACCGAGCCGGGGTCGGATCGAACGGTCGAATGCTAGACTCCGGCGTCGGGACGCCCTCCTGGAACCCGTCCCGTGACTGCCGCTGGAGCGTGCCGTTGGACCCTGCGCTCGCGCTGCGCACCGTTGTTCTGGTCCTCGCCTCGTACCTCGCTGGGTCCATCCCCATGGGCGTCCTGGTCGCCCGGTTCGCTGGCGGGCCGGACCCGCGGACGATCGGCTCCGGGCGCACGGGCGGCACGAACGCACTGCGCGCGCTGGGCCGAAAATGGGCGGCCGTCGTGGTCACCGGCGATCTGCTCAAGGGCGCACTGCCGGTTCTCGTCGCGCGTGCCGTGACCGCGGGCGATCCCCTGGTCGAAACGCTCTGCGCAGCGGCCGCCGTGGCCGGGGCGATCTGGTCGATCTTCGCGGGCTTTCGGAGTGGACGCGGCGTCGGCACCGGAGTCGGGACGATGCTCGTGATCCAGCCGCTGGCCCTGCTGCTGGCCACGCCGATCTTCATCGGCGTGATCCTGCTGACTCGGTACGTCTCCCTCGGTTCGCTTCTGGGCTCGGCGGCGATGCTGCCGGTGATGCTGCTGTTCCTGGCCGTGGCGCCGGGGACGCCGCTCTGGTACGTCCTCTACGCCGCCGTCGGTGCGGGCTTCATCTGGCTGGCGCACTCGGACAACATCGACCGGTTGATCCACGGCCAGGAGCGCAAGTTCGACCTCGACCTGCTCGCCGGCAAGCGCTCGAGCCGGAGCTGACAGGAAGCGACCCGGGTCGGCTGACAACCCGGGTCGAGGATCACGCTGGTTCGGCGGGCCGTGGGTCGGCCCGCGCCGAGAGGATTCGGGATCAGCCGCCGCGCTGGCTGCGGAAGCAATCGCTGCAGTAGACGGGCTTGCCGCTGGTCGGGCGGAACGGGACCTGGGCCTCACGGCCACAGCTCGAGCACGTCGCGCTGAACATCTCGCGGGGACCACGGTCACGAGCACCGTAGCCGCCGCCGCTGCTGTATCCACCGCCGCCGGAGCCGCCGGCGGAGTACCCGCCGCCGGCGCCGTAGCCGCCATACGAGCTGCCGCCGCCTTCACTGTTGCGCGCAGCCTTGCGGCTGGCTCGACAGGAGGGGCAGCGGCGCGGCTCAGTGAAGCCACGCTGCGCGTAGAAGTCCTGCTCGGACGCGGTGAAGACGAACTCCTGTCCGCAATCCGCACAGGTCAGGTTCTTGTCGTTGTACACGAAAACGAAACTCCTCTCGATAGCCGGCGCGAGTCCTTCGGTTTTCTCGCGTCAGCCGTGAGAGGAGTCCGAGTTGCGTCGAGCTACGTTTCTGGCCATGGACGTTTCCATGGCGTTTACCGGCGGGATCGTACGCGATGCAAATGGCCTTGCATAGCCCCGACTTTCGTACTCCCGGCCACGCTCCGGCACGCTCAGGTGGAGGACGTCAATCGACGGGCGCTGGCGTGCTGACGACGGGTCCCGGCGGTCCCGGCGGCGGCACCGCGAACTCGCGCCTCGCCGAGGCGAGGTAGTTGTGGACCTCGATTGCCTGGCGAGCTTGCCCCCAACCGAGTTCGGCGCCGAGGAGCAGGGCGGCGCGCGGCGCGATCGCGGCACCCCGGTCCGGCAGCTCCTGCGCGAGGCGTGTTCGACGCGCGAGAACATCATCGAGGTCGAGGGCAAGCTCCTGTCGGGCGGCCCACGTCACCTCGGCCTCCAGGAACGCCCGGCCAGCGACCAGCGGCCGGAGGAGATCCATCTCGGCGCCGAGCGCGACGACCGCCGGCGCCTCCGTGCCGTGTCGCGCGACGAGCTGGGTCGGAGCCATCGGGCCGGCAACCTGCAGCACCGGAATCGTTGCAAGCTCCACGGCGATCCGCGCCAGGGCATCGGGCTCTGCCGCTCCGACGAGGCGCCGGTCCGCGGTCAGGCTCGGTCGCGCCTTCGCTGCATCCCGGCCGAGGACCGCATCAATGACATCGCGGGCCATCACGCGGTAGGTCGTGTACTTGCCGCCGCCAATCCGGACGACGCCGTTCGATTCCACGGTGACCCGGTGTTCCCGCGATGCCTTGACGGTCGATCCATCCGAGGGCGCGATCAGCGGGCGTAGGCCCGCATAGGTGCCGACGACGTCGTCACGGCCGAGGTCGACGTCCATCGTGGCGTTCACCGTCTCGAGGAGCTTGTCCACCTCCCAGCCATCGGCCGTTGGGTGCGCAGCAGGCCCGTTGAACGGCGCGTCGGTCGTGCCGATCAGCCAGTGCTCGCCCCACGGCACGAGGAACACGACCTTGCCCGGCACACGGATCGTCAGGCCGGCGTGGTTGGGGATTCGCTCGCGCCGGACGACGAGGTGTGCGCCGCGACTCGGCAGGATCCTGAATGAACCGCCCGTGAATGGATGATCGAGCTCCGCCGCCCAGACGCCCGTCGCGTCGACTACGGCCCGCGTCGGGATCTCCAGGTCCTCGCCGCCCACGAGGTCGGTGGCCAGCAGGGACCGGATCGCCCTGCCACCTGGCTCGGAGCGGATCCCGGTCGCCCGGACCCGGGTGACCGCCACGGCTCCCGCATTGATCGCGGTCCGTGCGACCGCGAGGGTGTAGCGAGCGTCGTCATCAACGCCGTCGTGATAGAGGAGCCCGCCGCGCAATCCGTCGTGCCGCAGGGTTGGTGCGACATCCAGGGTCTCGGCCCTCGATAACCGTTGATGCCAGCCGCCGTCGTGGCGTGCCCCCAGGATGTCGTAGAGGGTCAGCCCGGCGTCGTAGAACGCCTTCGAGAGGTACGGCATGCCGTAGATCGGAAAGAGGAGCGGCTCCAGGTGGACGAGGTGCGGGGCGAGGGTCAGGAGGCGCGACCGTTCCGCCAGGGCCTCGCGAACGAGACCGAAGCGAAACTGCTCGAGGTAGCGCAGGCCACCATGGATCAGTCGTGAGGAGCGCGAGGACGTGCCCGAGGCAATGTCCTCCTGCTCGACGAGCGCGGCGCGAAGGCCGCGGGAGGTCGCGTCGAGGAGCGCACCGCTGCCAACGATCCCGCCTCCCACGATGACCACGTCCCAGGTCTCGCGGCTCAGCGCGTGGAGGTCGGCCGCCCGGCGTTCGAGGGGGGCGGCGGCGGTCATGCTCCGGGCGTGCCCGAGCCGCGCCTGCCGATCCGCCACATGAGCCAG
>JAXDKX010000239.1:0-3421 GCA_034666905.1 Chloroflexota bacterium
CATGGTCGGCAACTCGTTCATGCCGATCCGGACCGTCTTTGCCTGGTCGTTCGACCGGCTCCTCCCTGAGCGGCTCTCGAACGTCAACGAGCGGACCCACTCACCGGTCCCGGCGATCCTCCTGGTCATGGCCATCGTGACCGCGATGCTTGCGTGGAGCGTGGTCTCGACCGACTTCGGGACCTGGCTGGCGCTCGGCGTGGAGGCCGGCGCGGTATGCGTCGTGATCGTCGCCCTTGCGGCCTTCATGTTCCCGGAGCGGCGGCCCGACCTGTACCAATCGTCTCCGGCCAACGTGAAGTTCGCGGGCATCCCGGTCCTCAAGATCGTGGCGCCGCTGTCCGCGCTGGTCATGGTCTTCCTGATCTACCTGACATTCGCCTACCCGGGGCTCGCCCTCGCCGGCAAGCCCGAGAACGCCTGGCAGATCCCGGCATTCATCGGGATGATCGTGGTCATCGGCCTGGTCATCTTCTACGGCGCGAAATTCATCCGCCGCAGCCAGGGCATCGACATCGACCTTGTCTACCGCGAGCTGCCCCCGGAGTGACAGCGGCCCGCAGGCCCGCGAGTGGTCAGTCTCGCGCGGCTGCGGCGAGCAGTTTCTGTGCGGCGTCGCGAGCCGTCAGGACGGTGGCACTGCTGCGGCGGGCGACGGCCAGTGTGATCGCACCGGCGGTGAGTGTCTGCACCTCCTGCGCCAGCCTCCGCGAGTCTCGATACCCGGCCGCGGCGATCAGGCCCTGGAGGTAGTCCTCCACCTCCTGGATGACCGACTGGGTGACGAGCTGCGCGACGAGCGTCATGTCCTTCATCTCGATGCCGACATTCAAGTAGGGACAGCCGCCATAGCCCTCCGTGTCCACCCACTCGGCGACTCCCTCGAAAAAGAACCCGATCCGTTCAGCCGGGTCACTGGAGCGCGCCTCGAGCCGGGCAAGGACACCGTCGAACCAGCGCGTGCGTGAGTCGCGAAGCCAGGCCACCACGAGATCGTCCTTGGTCCGGAACTGGCGGTAGAACGTCGATTTCGAGACGCCGGCTGCCGCAGAGAGGACCTCGACGCTCGTTGCCTGTATCCCGACCTCGCGGAAGAGCTTCGAAGCCGCCGCCAGGATCCGATCGTGAGCCGAGGGTCGAACGGAAAGACGGCTCGTGCGGGCCTGCGCCGCAAGCCGTCGTGCCTGCATCGCCAACGCCAGGTGCGAAAGCCGGCTGCCTCGCGACTCGAAACGATCCGCGTGGACGGCCTTGCGGGACGAAGCCATGTGCGACGTCATGGCTGGCAGTGTCGTCCCTTTGGGACCAAAGTGGCTACGTCTCGCCGACGCGATTCCGACCGGTCGGGACAAACCCCGATGAGCAGGACACGGCCATCCCTTCGGGGACATACTGTCCCTGCGGGACAGTTATCTCGATTGCATTCATTCCGGTGAGACTAGGAATGATGAGCGTGTCAGGATAGGATGGCGCCATGGACGAACCGTCGTCGCTGCCGATCGCGGTGTCGGATGCGGCGCTTCGAGATCAGCTGACGAGCCTCATCAGCCTGCTCGCACTGTCGACGCGCATGACCGTCAGCCGGGACGAACGGCAAATCCTCGAATTCGCGACGTCCTCGGTTCCGTCGCTCGTCGACTGCCGCCTGGAAGGCGCGTTCATCGAGGCCGACGGTTGGTTCCTCGCCGCAGGGCCCCTCGCAATGGCCGAGGCGCGAGCGGATCTCGAGGCCCAGTTCGCCGTCCTCAGCGAAGCCGGTGGCGCGGTATCGATCCAGGGCGACGCATGGGGCTGGGCGTTCCCGCTTCGGAGTGTCGCCGGCCGCCTGGGACATCTCGTGATTGGAGCGGATCGCGAGCCATCCTCGCTCGACCAGTTCCTGCTGCGCGTGCTGGCCCAGCAGGTCGGCGTCGCGGTCGCCAATGCACGGCTCCACGACCGTGAGTCCGAGGCCTCGGCTCAACTCCGCGCCGCGAACACCCGCCTCGCCGAGAGCGTCGAGGCGATTCGACGGCGTGCCGACATCCACGAGCGGCTGACGCAGGCGGCCATGACCGGGACCGGGCTCGCTGGGATTGCCGAGGCGGTTCGTGACCTGACCGGCCGTTCGATCCTCATCGAGGATCGCGCCGGCAACCTGGTCGCTCGAGCCGGGTCAGAGGGGACAAACGGATATGTCCGACAGCCTCGAGCGCCCCGGGAACGCATGATCCAGCGCGCCCTGGAGGCCGGCGAGCCAATCCGGGAGCTCGGTCGGGTCACGGTCGTCATGGGCCCGCGCGATGGGGTGGCCGGTGTGATGTCGCTCATCGACCCGGATGGCACGGCCGGCGAGTCGGAGATCGTCGCGCTGGAACATGGTGCGATCGTCGCTGCGATGGAGCTGGCCCGGCTGCGAAGCCTCGGCGAGACGCGGCTCCGACTTGGTCGCGAGCTGCTCGAGGACCTCCTGGCGGGAGTCGATCCGGAGCTGGCGGTCGAACGAGCAGGGGCCATCGGGTTCGATCTCCTCCGCCCGCGGCGGGTCGCGGTCATCGAAGGCGTGGAATCGACGCCAGACGAGGATCGGCTGGTCGAGTCCGTCCGACGAGCGCTGCACGACGAGGTCGTCGGTTGCCTCCTGACCACGCGCGGCGGTGCCGTCATCCTGCTGGCGGACAGCGAGACGAGCTGGGAGGCGCTGCAAGCCGAGGTCGATCACAATCTCGCGGGCGAATGGCGCATCGGCGTTGGCGGTGTCGGGACGGGCCCGGCCGACGTGCACCGCTCCCACCACGAGGCCCGACTGGCGCTCAAGATGGGCCGTGGGTCGACGGCCGCCACGCGGGTGACCGTCTTCGACGATCTGGGCGTGTTCCGACTCCTCGCGGAAGTCGAGGAGACGGAGTCAGTCGACCGTTTCGTGCGGACGTGGTTGGGGGCTCTGCTCGAGTACGACGCCCGGAAACCCGCCGAGCTTGTCCCAACGCTCAGCAGATTCCTGGAGCTCGGAATGGCGCACGAGGCTGCCAGCAAGGCCCTGGCGATCCACCGCAGCACGCTGAAATACCGCCTCCAGCGAATCCGCGAGATCTCGCAGCATGACCTGTCAGACCCGGATACCCGCTTCAATCTCCAGCTGGCGACGCGAGCCTGGGAAACCCTCGTCGCGATCCGCGGCACGCCGGCCGCGCGGACCGGCCAGGATGGCCCGCTCAGGCGGGAGGCGACGCGAGGTCTTCTGCGGCTCGATAGTGCGGGTTCTCGAGGACAAGCCCGCCCATCAGCAGCTTCGGGTGGGTCCGAAGCAGGTCAACCAGAAATCCGCCGCCGAAGCGATCGAGGTCGTACAGGCAGACGATGATCTCCGGATAGCGCAGCAGGAACCGGTTGAGTTCGGCTTCATAGCGGAACCACTCGGCACGCGGCATCCGCTGCCATT
>JAXDKX010000240.1:0-5777 GCA_034666905.1 Chloroflexota bacterium
AGTGCCCTTGACCGGGCGACGGCCACGCCGACCCCGACCGCCCGGCCGTCGACGCAGCCGCGGGCCACCATCAAACCAGGGCCACCAAGCCAGCCAGCCGTCATCGCCGTGGGCACGCCGGCCCCCACCTTGGGGACGGCCACGGTCGACACCCCCGTCTCGCATCCGTGGCGGCTCGCGGCGGACGTCCAGCCGGCGCTCGTCGCCGCCAGGGACGACAAGGAGCGCCTCATCGCCGATGGCTGCTTCAGCAGCCTCAAGGGCAGCGCCCCGAAGGACTGCACGTTCGGGGACCCCGCCGGGACCTTCACGGTCGCGCTCGTCGGAGATTCGCACGCGTCGCACTGGTTCCCGGCCATCGAGCAGATCGCCATGCAGCGGGGATGGCGGCTGCTCACGTTCGTCAAGGCATCGTGCGTCTTCGTCGACCTGCCGATCTTCTCGCCGTTGCTCAAGCGCGAATACACCGAATGCGAGGCGTGGCGACCGCTGGTCATCCAGCGCCTGATCGCCGAGCAGCCGGACCTCGTCATCGTCTCGTCAGATCGATGGCTGCCGCCGGTGAACAAGATCGACCAGGACCCGGTCCGGCAGGGGGAAGCGATGGCTCGACTGCTGCTGCAGATGCCGGGGCGCGTGGCGATCCTCGCCGACACGCCGGCTTCCAACGTCGACGTCCCGGTCTGCCTCTCGCGCCATCCGGACGACATCACCCAATGCGCGACCTCGCGGGTCGCGGCATTCGGGCGGCTGCCCTTCATTCGCGAACGAGCGGCGGCCCGGACGGCCGGTGCTACGTTCATCGACCTGTCCAGCGCGATCTGTCCAGGCGATCCGTGTCAGCCGGTGGTTCGCAACATGATCGTCTACCGAGACGACCATCACCTCACGGCCACCTTCGCTGCGTCCCTGGCCGGGCAGCTGGAGGCGGCGCTGCCGATCGCCCGTTGACACCACCGGAGAGGGGCCCGTTGTGCGGGTTTGACGAACGGCCGCGGGCGGCGTCGTTGTGGCGCTCGACGGCCTCGGGGTATGATGCCCGTCGCCGCTGGCTCCTCGATCCGGCGGGCATGGCTCCGTCGCGGACGTGGAACACCTGCGAGCCAACGGGTCCGTGGCCAAGGGACTGAGGACCGGCGACGTCGGGCGGCTAGCTCAGCTGGTTAGAGCACTTGCTTGACATGCAAGAGGTCACTGGTTCGAGTCCAGTGTCGCCCACCACAACATCGTCATAGAGCGTCGAGCGGGACGCGCCCCTCGGAGCGGAGACCATCCAGAGAGCCGGGACTCGGCTGGAAGCCCGGCGGTCGCCACCGAGCGAGGCACCACCCGTGAGCGGCCGGCGAACCGGCCCGGGCGTCGCCCGTTAGCGCGACCAGAGCGCGTCACCGACCGGTGGCGAAGGCGGGTGGGACCGCGGGAGATCACCTCTCGTCCTGTCACGGGATGAGAGGTGTTTCGATTCGCAGGAGATGCCGACGATGACAGACGATGCAATCGATGAAGCGGCGGATATCGGCCTCGAGGCGCCCGAGCGTGGCTCGGCCGACGAGCTGCTCGACGCGGGCGCCCACAGCGACCTGGATGCGATGCGCCACTCGACGGCCCACGTCATGGCCGAGGCGGTGCTCGATCTCTTCCCGGGAACGAAGCTCGGGATCGGGCCGGCTATTGCCGACGGTTTCTACTACGACTTCGCGCTGCCGCGCCCATTGACGCCCGAGGACCTTGCCGCGATCGAGGCGAGGATGCGGACGAGCGTGGAGGCCAATCACCCGTTCGTGCGGCGAGAGCTTCCGCCGGCTGACGGGCGCGCATTCTTCGCCGGGCGCGAGCAGCCGTTCAAGGTCGAGATCCTGGACGACCTGGCCGCCAGGTCCGAGCGCGACGGCACGCCGATGCCGCCGACCTCGGTCTACGAGCACGGATCCTTCGTCGACCTGTGCAAGGGACCGCACGTCGCATCGACGGGCAAGATCGGCCCGTTCAAGCTGTTGGCGGTCGCGGGCGCCTACTGGCGCGGAGATGCGAAGCGCCCGATGCTCCAGCGGATCTACGGCACGGTCTGGCCGACCCAGGAGGACCTGGAGCGCTACCTCTGGCGCCGGGAGCAGGCCAAGCTCCGCGATCACCGCCGCCTCGGCGTCCAGCTGGACCTCTTCAGCTTCCACGACATCTCGCCGGGCGCCGCGTTCTGGCATCCCAAGGGCTGGACCCTGTACCGGACGCTGGAGAACGCGATGCGCGAGCTGCAGGCGCGCCGCGGCTACCAGGAGATCTACACGCCGCCCCTCGTCTCCAGGAGGTTGTGGGAGCAATCCGGGCATTGGGACCTCTATCGCGAGCACATGTTCCTGATCGAATCCGAGGACGAGACGTTCAGCCTCAAGCCGATGAACTGCCCCGAGTCGACCTACATCTACAAGAGCCGGGTCCGCTCGTACCGGGACCTTCCGCTGCGGTTGTCGGAGTACGGCAAGCTGCATCGGAACGAGCTGTCGGGAACGCTGTCGGGATTGACCCGGGTCCGCCATTTCGTCACCGACGACGCCCACATCTACGTGCGTCCGGACCAGATCGGGTCGGAGATCGAGGCGCTCCTGGGCGAGGTCCGCGAGGCGTATTCGTGGGTCGGGCTGACGCCGAGCTTCACGTTCGGCACGCGGCCCGACAAGGCGCTCGGGGATCCGGCCTTGTGGGAAAAGGCGGAGAGCCTGATCCGGGTCGCGCTCGACAGCTCCGGGGTCCAGTTCCGGATCAAGGAGAAGGATGGGGCGTTCTACGCGCCGAAGATCGACATCCAGGTCGAGGACGCCCTCGGTCGCGAGTGGCAGACGGCGACCATCCAGGTCGATCTCGTGATGCTGCCCGAACGCTTCGACCTGCACTACATCGACGAGGAGGGCCTGCAGCAACGCCCGGTCGCCATCCACCGGGCCATCTACGGCTCGCTCGAACGCTTCATCGGCGTCATCACCGAGCATTTCGGAGGCGCATTCCCGCTCTGGCTGGCGCCGGTCCAGGCCGTCGTGATCCCCATCGCCGATCGCCACCTGCCGGCCGCCGAGGAGCTCGCCGAGCTGTTGCGCGGGCGCGGGCTGCGGGTCGAAGTGGACGCTTCGGACAACCGGATGCAGAACAAGATCCGGCTCGCCCAGGGCCAGAAAGTGCCCTACATGGTCGTCCTCGGTGACCGTGAGATCGAGGCACGAACAGCCTCGCCGCGGACGCGAGCCGGCGAGCAGCAGGCCGCCGAACCCTGGGACGCCTTCGCCGATCGCCTCGCGACGGAGGCGCAGGATCGGAAGGTCGGGTAGTGCTCCGGAACGGCCTATGCTATCCTCCCGCTTCGGCCGCCCGGGTCGTCGTGTACCCGTGCCGGTCGTTCGGAATGGCGAAGACGAAGGGGATAGACCATCAGTCGAGACCTGCGCGTGAACCAGATGATCCGGATCCCTCAGGTCCGGGTGGTCGACGAAGAGGGTGCCCAGTTGGGTGTCATGCCCACGCCGAGGGCGCTCGAGATGGCGCAGGAACGAGGATTGGACCTCGTCGAGGTCGCCCCGATGGCGTCGCCGCCAGTCGTCAAGTTCCTCGATTTCGGACAGTACAAGTACGAACTGACCAAGCGCGAGAAGGAAGCCAAGCGCAAGCAGCGTTCGGTGACCTTCAAGGAAGTGCGGCTCTCGCCGAAGATCGGCGTCGGCGACTTCGACACCAAGGTGAACAGGGCAATCGAATTCCTCGAGGATGGCGATCGCATCAAGGTGACCGTCCGCTTCCGCGGTCGGGAGCTGACCCATCCGGAGCTCGGCCGGGCCCTCATCTCGAGGTTCGCCGATCGAGTCAAGGACCACGGAGTACCGGAACGAACGCCGCTGCTCGAGGGCAAGTCGATGCACATCACGATGGCATCGGTGCACAAGCCCAGGACCCACGAGGCGCCGGCTCCGAGGACCGCCGAAGGATCGAATGGAGCCGACGCCACGGCCGTTGCGGCGACAACCGCCGTGGCCACCGCGCCGACAGCCGTGCCAGCGGCGGTGGCAACGGCAGAACCGAAGAGGACCGTTGCACCGAAACCGGCGGCCGAGGCGAAGCCCGCGGCCGACGCGAAGCCCGCGACCGAACCGAGAAAGACAAGCGAAGCCAAGCCGGCCCCGACGCCGGTGCCGACTGGAGAGTGAGCCCGGAGTGCCCAAGATCAAGAGCCACAAGGCGGCGCAGAAGCGAATCGGCGTCACCGGCAGCGGCAAGTTCACCCGGGTGAATGCCTGGAGTGGCCACCATCTCGAGATCAAGTCGTCCCGTCGGACGCGCCGCTATGCCGGCAAGTCGCTGATCGGGCCCGAGCACGCGAAGCAGGTTCGTCGCCTGCTCCCGTACCTCTAGGAGCAGATTCCCTCATGGCACGAGTCAAGCGAGGCGTCACCGCCCACAAGCGCCACAAGCGCCTGCTCCAGGACGCCGAGGGGCGCAAGGGCGCCAAGTCGCGCCTGATCAAGCCTGCGCGCGAGGCGCTGCTCCACGCGCTCGCGTATGCGACCCGTGACCGCAAGCAGCGGAAGCGCAAGATGCGCGAGCTGTGGATCGTTCGGATCAACGCTGCCGCCCGCCAGAACGGCCTGACGTATGGCCAGTTCATCGCCGGCCTGAAGAAGGCCGACGTCGAGATCGACCGCAAGATCCTGGCCGACCTCGCGATCCGCGACGCCGCCCTGTTCGGCCAGATCGCCGAGCTCGCCAAGAGCGCCTGACGACGGCCGGCCGCCGCCGACCACGGCACTCAGCGGAGCCCTCGACGTCGCACTGACGATCGAGGGCTCGTGATTCCCGGCAGCCCGACGCACGAAGGAACCGCTTGGAACTCTCTGACCTGACCCGCGAGCTCGAATCCCTGCGCGACGAGGCCCTGGCCGCAATCGCCGCCGGCTCGGACGTGGCCGCCCTCGATGCGATCGACCTGGACGTGCTCGGCAAGAAAGGCCGCCTGACCGGCGTCCTGCGCGGCATCGGTGCATTGCCGCCGGACGATCGACCGCTCGTCGGTGCCATCGCCAACATGGTCCGCGAGGCCATCCAGGCGGCGCTTGCCCAGCGGCGGGCGCTCGTTGGCGAGGCCGCTCTCGAAAAACGCCTGGGCGCCGAGGCGGTCGACGTCACCACGCCGGGGCGCCCGATTCGCCGTGGCACGCTCCACCCGATCAACGCAACGATCGGGGAGATCGCGAAGATCTTCGGACAGTTCGGATTCGTGGTCTACGAGGCGCCCGAGATCGAGGACGACGTCCGAAACTTCCAGATGCTGAACATCCCGCCCGACCATCCGTCCCGGGACCTGTGGGACACGCTCTACGTGGACATCGAGGGTCATCTCCTGCGGACCCACACCTCGCCCGGCCAGATCCGGGTCATGCACGAGACCGCCCCGCCGATTCGTGCGCTCCTGCCCGGACGCTGCTACCGGTACGAGTCGATCGACGCCAGCCACGCCTCCGAGTTCTTCCAGGTCGAGGGCCTGATGGTCGACGAGGGGACGACCATGGGTGACCTGCGGGGCCTCCTCGACGAATTCGCCCGCGCCCTCTACGGCCACCAGCGCAAGACCCGCTTCCGACCGGGCTACTACCCATTCACGGAGCCATCCGTCGCGTTCGACGTCGAATGCGTGGTCTGCGGTGGCATCGGCTGCCCGGCCTGCTCCCGGACAGGCTGGATGACGATCCTCGGCGCCGGGATGGTCCACCCGGTCGTGCTCCAGTACGGCGGCCTCGACC
>JAXDKX010000241.1:0-5920 GCA_034666905.1 Chloroflexota bacterium
TTGTTGGCCACTCCATGGCCGGTCTCGTCATCCCGCTGGTGGCCGCGCACCGCCCCGTGCGCAAGCTCGTCTTCCTGGCTGCCTTCCTGCCGTCGCCCGGGAAGAGCGCGACGGACCAGCGGTCGACCGAAGCCATCGACGGTCGCATCCCGCCACGAACGGCGGAGTGGACCGACCTTGGCGACGATGTCTGGATGGTCGGCCCGAGCACGGCGACCGAGCTCTTCTTCCACGACGCGCCGCCTGCCGTTGCACGCTGGGCCACGCAACGCCTTCGGCCGCAGTCCTACCGCGTGATGAACGAAACCACGCCCCTCGGCGCATGGCCGGACGTGGAGAGCCGGTCCATCGTCTGCCGCGATGACCGCGCGCTCAATCCCGACTGGATTCGGGCATCGTCACGCGAGCGGCTCGGGGTCGAGGCCATCGAGATCGGCGGGAGTCATTCGCCGTTCCTGACGCGCCCGGCCGAGCTGGCCCAGGCGCTGCACGCGATGGCCTGAAGAGTTCAGGTCGGGGCGAGCAGGTCCGGCTCGGCGGCCGGCTCCCTCAGATATTCACCCGGGAACTCGTACGGCTCCGCTAGGCGCCGCGACTCTCAGATATTCGGCGCGAGACTCCGCGAGGGCGGTTCTGCTCACGATCGGCTGTCCAGCTGATAGGTCCACGCTCGCGAGGTCCTCGATTCTCGCCGGATTCGGGCGCTGAGGCCCTGACCCTCCAACACACAGTCCTCCGGCGACTATCCGAGGAAAGGGTTGGACGAGTTGCTCGCCAGGGCTCGAACCGGCGGTCAGAACGCTCGCTTCAGGAAGATCAGGCCCAGGATGACGACCACCACGCCGGCCAGGAGATAGGCCGGCGGCATCGTCGAGATCGTGTGCGCCGAGTTCGAGATGAACTGGGCGACCGAGGCGCCCATATCGACCGACTGCCCGCCAGCGTGCCCGCCACCGGCTTGCCCCGCGACCTGGCTGACACCGTTCCCGTACTCGACCATGGGCGGATCATCGCATGCCGACGCAAGAGGCCTGGCCGAAACGGCCGCCCGCCCGGCCGAGACGGCCGCCGGCCTGGCCGAGACGGCCAGCGGCGTCAGCGCGATCCGAGGCGGGCCTGGGCGATCCGACGGATCCCGCGGTCGACCTCTGGCACGTCACTCATCAGATCTCGCAGCGCCGCCGCGGGAAAGGCCAGGACGCGGGTCGGTTCGAGCGCCGTGACCGTTGCCGTCCGGCCATAGCTGAAGTCGCGACCCCAGTCGATGGCTGAGATCTCGCCGAGGTGATCGCCAGGGCCAAGAGCATTCACTTCCCGGTCGCCGACGCGCACCGACAGGCGGCCTTCGAGCAGGATGTAGAAGGTCCGGGCGAGCGCCCAGCGTTCCGTGATCGACTGGCCTGGCGCGTAGGCCTCCTCACGCCCCGCCCCGAGGAAGCGGGTCGCCTGATCGTCGGTCAGCGACGTGAAGACGGACACCGTCCGCAGCTGCGCCGGTGTCACCGAGTTGCCGTCAACCCAGCCCGTGGCGATGGCGCCCTGCCGCGACGCCCGGTCGGCACCGGGAGTAGCGCTCCCGGCCGCGGTATCCGACCGATCGAGCGACGCTACGCGCTCCAGGGCGTGCACGACGTCGCTATCGCCAGAGGTGTGGTTGAGGATGCACAGGCGAATGGCATAGCGGCCGCGAATGACGGTCGACGTGAGCAGGACATCGCCGGCCTTTGCAAGCGCACCGACGATCGCCTCGTTGTAGCGGTCCACCGCGTCCGGCAGCTCGCCGCCGCTGCCACGCCGGCGGAACGTGAGAATGCCGAGCGAGGCCGGCGTGACCAGTTCCAGGCGCGGGTCGGCTTCGATGCGGCGCTGTGCATCCAGGGTCAGATCGATGGTCCGGTCGATGACGTCCCGGAACGCGTCGACGCCGAACGTCTGGATCGCCAGCCAGACCTTGATCGCCCGGCTCGCCCGCGTCAGCTGCAGGCCGCGATCGGCAAAGTTGACGGCCGGGGCGCCCGATCGCCGCTCCTCCAGGTATTCCGGGTGCAGCTCGAAGGCCCGCTCGAGCGTGGCCCCATCGCGAACCATCAGGCAGCCGACCTCGAACGGCATCGCGAGCCACTTGTGCGGGTCCAGCGTGACCGAGTCGGCCAGCTCGAGGCCCTGGAGCTGGCCGCGCCCGCGTTCGGTGAGCACCGCGAAGGCGCCGTAGGCACCATCCACGTGCATCCAGACACCTCGCTCCCGGCAGACCCTGGAAATGTCGACGAGTGGATCGATGGCGCCGGTGCTCGTCGTCCCCGCATTGGCGTTGACCAGGAACGGGATGCGGCCCTCGGCAATGTCGGCATCCATCGCGTCGACCAGATCCTGGGGCCGCATCCGGAACTGGTCGTCCGTGGCCAGGACGCGGATCTGGTCCGGCCGGAAACCGAGGTGCCGGGCGGCGCGGGCGAGCGACGAATGCGTCTGGTCGCTTGCGTAAACGACGATGCGCGGCGACATCGGTCCGATCAGCGCTTCACGCGCGCACGCGATCGCAGTCAGGTTCGCTGCCGAGCCGCCGGACACGAGGATGCCAGCCGCCTCCGCCGGGTAGCCGATCCAGTCGCGAAACCAGGCGAGGACCGTGAGCTCCAGCTGACTGGGACCGGCCGCCTCACGCCAGGCGCCGGCGTCGATGTTCGCCGCCGCCGCGATCAGATCGCCGAGGGCAGCGGGCCACGTGCCGGCGCCCGGGATGTAGCCGAAGAATCTCGGGTGATCGAAATGACCGACAAAC
This sequence comes from Chloroflexota bacterium, assembly GCA_034666905.1. Lineage (GTDB taxonomy): Bacteria > Chloroflexota > Limnocylindria > Limnocylindrales > CSP1-4 > SPCO01. The sequence goes on from JAXDKX010000241.1 coordinate 2,783, forward strand.
GGCAGGACATCCCGATCCAATCGGGCGATGAGACGCGCGAAGTCCTGCCCCTCGCGCGGCGGGGGCTCCGCGAGGCGCAGTTCCATCTCATCGCGAGTCGCCATCTGCAGCACCGGCCCGTCGCGAAGACCCGAATTCCGCTTGATGAGCATGTCGACGACTTCGTTGGCCATCGCGCGCATCGCCGTGGCATCGAGCTCCAGCGGATCCCGTCCCATGGTCCGAGTATGCCGGAGCGGGAGGACCGGAATCGCCGGCGCACCGCGCGGAGTCAATCGGGCGCGGTGGTCGACCCGAGAAGCTGCTCGAAGGGCACTGGCGTCTCGAATGGATCGCTCGGTGCCTCGTGGGGGCGAGTGATCATGGCGGTCGCGAGCTCACCTGCAGCCCGGTCGATTCGTTCTACAAGGCTGCCATCCGCGTCGAGACCGGCCCGACCCCAGTCCTCGGCCGCGGCATAGACCCCGGTCGCGACAACGGCCGCGTTCAGGTACGCGAACAGCGGCCGAAGTGCGTGGTCGATTGCCAGCGAGTGCCGCGGCGTCCCGCCGGTGGCAGCGATCAGCGAAGGCTTGCCAGCGAGGCCGTCCCGGTCCAGCACGTCGAAGAACATCTTGAACAGGCCGCTGTACGAGGCGCTGAAGATCGGGGTGACGGCGATCAGCCCGTCCGCGGCAAGAACGGCGTCGATGGCAGCCTGCAGCCGGGGGCTCGGAAAGCCCGTCAGGAGGTTGTTGGTGAGGTCCTGGGCGTGATTCCGCAGCTCGATCACCTCCGCGCCGGCGTCGATGCCGGCATCGCGAAGGTGCCGGTCGACCGCGGCGGAGAGGCGGTCCGCCAGCAGGCGGGTGGAGGATGGATTGTTCAGGCCGGCGCTGACGACCACGAGCGATCGGCCGGCTGGTGCGCTCACGCCACTGCCACGGCCGCGACCTGTTCCGTCGATTTCGCGGTCTCCGCTGCGGTAACTCTCGGGTGGAGCGGCGGTCCGTCGGGCACGCCTTCTGACCGCATCGCCGCGAACTCCTTGCGCAAGACCGGCACGACGAGCTCGCCCAGCATGTCCATCTGCTCCAGGACGGTCTTGAGCGGGAGACCGGCGTGGTCGGCGAGGAAGAGCTGCCTCTGATAGTCCCCGACGATCTCCCTGAAGGAGAGCGTCCGATCGATGACCTCCTGTGGACTGCCGATGGTCATCGGTGTCTGCTCCATGTACTCCTCGAGGGACGGACCGCCACCGTAGACCGGCGCGTGGTCGAAGTACGGGCGGAACTCGCGTATCGCGTCCTGGGAGTTCGCCCGCATGAAGACATGGCCGCCGAGCCCGACGATCGCCTGGTTGGCCGGCCCGTGCCCGTAGTGTTCGAACCGCCGGCGGTACAGGTCGACCATTCGCTGGACATGCTCCTTGGGCCAGAAGATGTTGTTGTGGAAGAAGCCGTCGCCGTAGAAGGCGGCCTGCTCCGCGATCTCGGGGCTGCGAATGGAGCCGTGCCAGACGAACGGCGGGACACCATCGAGCGGGCGCGGGGTCGATGTGAAGCCGGTCAGCGGCGTGCGGAACCGTCCGGACCAGTCGACCACGTCCTCCCGCCAGAGACGATGGAGCAGCGCGTAGTTCTCGTATGCCAGGGCGATGCCGTTGCGGATGTCCTGCCCGAACCAGGGGTAGACGGGGCCCATGTTCCCGCGGCCCATCATCAGGTCGACCCGGCCCTCGGCGAGATGCTGGAGCATCGCGTAGTCCTCGGCGATCTTGACCGGGTCGTTGGTCGTGATCAGCGTGGTCGCGGTTGACAGCATGAGGCGCTGGGTGCGCGCCGCGATGAAGCCGAGCATGGTGGTCGGCGACGACGGCACAAAGGGCGGGTTGTGGTGCTCGCCGGTCGCGAACACGTCCAGGCCGATTTCCTCGGCCTTGAGCGCCACCGTGACCATGACCTTGATTCGATCTTCCTCGCTCAAGGTTTGGCCGGTGGTTGGATCGGCCGTCAGATCACCGACGGTGAAGATCCCGAATTGCATGTCGACTCCTGTGGTGCGTGTCCACGGTAGGCTACTCGCATGGACGAGCTCCTCTCCACGAAGCAGGTGGCATGGGTGCTCGACCGGTCGCCCGGCACGATCCGGGACATGATCCGCGAGGGCGTGATCGAGGGTGTCCGGATCCCCGCCGGCTTTCGAATCCCGAAAGGGGAGGCCCTCCGACTCGCGCGCGAACGGATCGAGACGGAAGCTGGGCGCAAGGTGTCGGATCGGGAGCTGGAACGACTCATCGACAAGGTCATCACGACCAATGAGGAGCACGAATGACCTCCGGCACCGAGCGCTCCTACCGCATGCCCGGAGCCACGCTGACCGAGCGCGAGCACGTCGTGCCGCTCGATCACACGCGACCGACCGGTCCGAAGATCACGGTCTTCACGCGCGAGGTCGCGGATCCGGATGGCGCCGACCGGCCATACCTCGTCTTCCTCCAGGGTGGTCCGGGCATGGAGGCGACCCGCCCCGCAAGTCCGTTGATCGGTTGGCTGAAGCGGGCTGTCCAGGACTACCGCGTACTGCTGCTCGACCAGCGCGGAACCGGACGATCCACGCCGGTCGGTTCGCAGGTCCCGGGCGACACACCCGAGGAGCAGGCCAACTACCTGACGCACTTCCGGGCGGACTCGATCGTTCGCGACGCCGAGCATATTCGCGGGGAGCTGGGCGTCGAGCGCTGGAGCGTCCTCGGCCAGAGCTTCGGCGGGTTCACCTCGATGACCTATCTGTCGATCGCGCCCGAAGGGCTGCGCGAAGCGCTCCTCACCGGCGGGCTGTCGCCGATCGGTCGTCCCGTGGACGACATCTATGCCGCGACGTACCGGCGACTCCTCGACAGGAACCGCCGCTACTTCGAGCGCTATCCTGACGACCGGACGAGGGTGCGCGACATCCTGCGCCGGCTCGAGGATGACGAGGTCCTGCTGCCCTCGGGTGACCGGCTGACCGCGCGACGGTTCCGCCAGCTCGGGCTGTGGCTCGGCGACAGCGCCGGATTCGAGCTTCTCCACCACGTCGTCGAACTGCCTTTCGGATCGCTGGCCTTCCTGCATGATGCCGAGGCGGGGGTGCGGTTCAGTCGAAACCCGATCTACG